>NZ_PINZ01000024.1:0-46794 GCF_002810305.1 Halomonas sp. 141 | reverse complement strand
ACCAGGCATCGGTGCGCTGGCGCAGGAAGTGGTTGTAGACGTACCGCACACAGCCAAACGTCCGGGCAAGCTGATCGGCTTGCTCAGGCGTAGGATAAAAACGATAACGGTAGGCGCGGTGTACGGTCATCATGATTTGAATCTAGCGCGGTAAATATAGCCTGTCAACCAAGAGGCGCTGCACGCCTCGCGCTATCCTTCCCCGGCCTGGAAGGCCGAGGTTTGACGCGCAATTTGATCAACCGCATGCGTGAAACCCTGGCGGACACCATCAGCGATATCCATCACGGCGCGGACCAGGTCAATAACGGCGTCGAGCAGATCGTGGGCGTCAACGAAGAACTCTCGACGCGCACCGAAGAGCAGGCTGCGTCGCTGGCGGAAACGGCCTCCAGCATGGAGCAGCTAACCGCAACGGTAAAACAGAACGCTGAGCATGCCGACCATGCCCGCAACCTGGCCTCGCGAACCACTGAGAGCGCTCAACGCGGTAGTGACGCCATGTCGTCCGTCATCGACACCATGGCCACCATCAATGAAAGCGCCACTCGCATGAGCAGCATCGTCGAGACGATCAATGCGATTGCCTTCCAGACCAATATCCTGGCGCTGAATGCCTCCGTGGAAGCCGCCCGCGCCGGGGAACAGGGTCGCGGTTTTGCCGTGGTGGCCAATGAGGTACGCCAACTGGCCAGCCGCTCCGCTTCTGCCGCTCAGGAGATCAAGGGGCTGATCGAGAATGCCGATGCCCAGGTGGTGGAAGGCAGCCGCCGAGTGCGCAGTACCGGCGAAGTGATCAATGGCATGGTGGGCGATATTCAGCAGCTCAGCACGCTGGTTCAGGAGATCTCTGCGGCCACCATCGAACAAAGTAGCGGCATCGAGCAGGTCAACCAGGCCGTGACACAGATGGATCAAATGACTCAGCAAAATGCCGGGCTGGTGCAGCAGAGCAACCACGCTACCCAGCAATTGGCGCATTTGAGCACTCAGCTGCGTCAGATGGTCAGCAACTTCAAGCTCAATGCCCAGCGGCGTCAGGCCACTGAGCTGTCGCTCACGCCGCCACGCCAATCTACCCACCACGACGACTTCTAGAAACGTCCCCCGGCAGCGCTATCCAGTAACGCTATCCAGCAACGCTGTTAACCCCGATGTTTCACCACAGTAATCGCGAACGCCTTTGACAGCGCACACCCTTGTAGGGTGTGCGCCAAGGCCAGCAGCCCTTGTCAGCAAAGGGCCGCCATGGCGACACCGGCTACACCTTGCCCTGGTTATCCAGCGCAACGGCTTCGTGCATGCGGGTCAGCAGGTCGGGTACAGCAGCCTGCACTCGGTTCCAGCTGGGAATGAACGGGCGCTCACGCGGGTTGTCGAGAAACAGGTTACCGGCTTCCAGCAGGTTGCTGGCAAACAGCTCTACTGCCTGCTCTTCGCAGTGACGGTCGAGGCTCAAACCGTTCATGGTAGCGTCGTGGTCGTAGGCCTCGATCAAGTCCAGCGCCAGCCGATAATAGGTTGCCTTCAGTGTACGGAAATCCTCGCTGCTGAAGCTCACCCCGTGGGTCGCCAGCTTGCGGTAAAGGGCCTTGGCGATATCCAGACTCATGCGGTTCAAACCACCGCTGGCATCCTCTTCGCTCACTGGCTGGTGTTTGTGGTCATAGGCATCGGCAATATCTACCTGGCATAGCTGGCGATGCGAGTAGTTGCGCTGTAGCTCCGAGAGCACGCCAATTTCCAGCCCCCAATCGGCGGGAATACGAATGCCCTCCAGCACGTCGCTGCGCATGGCAAACTCCCCCGACAGCGGGTAGCGGAAACTGTCCAGGTAATCCAGATACGGTAGCGGGCCGCACACGGTCTTCAACGCTCGCAGCAGCGGCGTCACCATCAAGCGAGACACCCGGCCATTCAGCTTGCCTTCGGCGATGCGCGGGTAGTAGCCCTTGCAGAAGCTGTAGTTGAAGCGTGGGTGCGCCACCGGGTACATCAAGCGCGCCAGCAGGCTACGGTCATAGGTGAGAATGTCGCAGTCGTGTAGCCCAACCACGGTCGAGCGCCCGGAGGCCAGCACATAGCCCGCGCAATACCACACGTTGCGCCCCTTGCCAGGTTCCAACGCTCCCAGCCCGTGGTGTTCGAGCTCGGCATCCAGCTCACGCAGCCGGGGCCCATCGTTCCATAGAATGCGGGTGTGCTGCGGCAGGCGTGAGAAAAACTCGCGGGCATAAAGAAATTGTTCGCGATCGGCCCGGTCCAGTCCAATCACGATTTCGTTGAGATACGGCACTTTGGCCAGCTCGTCCACAATGGCCGAGAGTGCAGGCCCTTCCAGCTCGGAAAACAGCGACGGTAGAATCAGCCCCATGGGGCGGCGCTTGGCAAATTGGCACAGCTCCCGCTCGAGCTCTTCCACGGGGCGACGGGTCAGGTTATGAAAATCGGTGATGACGCCATTCTGATGAAAATCACTCATGGGCACTTCCTCGTTGGGTTAAGCCGTGGCCGCTTGCTGGTGGGATTCCGCCGCTAATCGGCGGTCGTCTCGCCCCCACCAGTGAGCCACCCCCTCGGCCCATCCGGCTGGCCCGGTTGCCTGGGTGCGATACAACGCCCGGTTGTGCGGTGCCACCATCAAGTCATGGCAGCCCTTGATCACCACGGCCTGGTCCACGGCTTCCAGCATGGAAACGTCGTTGGGGCCATCGCCGAGCCCCAACGCCAGCGGCTGGCGCCCGCGCAGCGCCGCAAAGCGCTGGATCAACCAGGTCACCGCACTCCCCTTGCCTGATGCCTGCGCCATGACGTGCCAAAAACGCCCGCCCTGGGTCATGGTCAAACCATCGCCCTCCAGCGCCTCGCGCAGGGTCTCCAGGGCACGCTCGTCGTCTTCCCAGATCAGCGGCTCGCTGCCCTCACGCCGTTTGGCCGCCTTGGCCCGAGGCTCGTCCAGGCCGGTTCTGGCGATGACTTCCGCCACCTGCATCTCTCCCATGGGCGTAAACCGCAGGTTGAGGCGCTGCTTCCAGATGGCCAACCGCGCACGGATAAAGCGGATATCGACCCCCGTGTGCTTGATGACCACGCCGTCTGGCCCGCTGCCTGGCCGATCAAGGCTGGCATGGCACCAGCCTGGCGGCAGGCCAATCACGGCACCGTTTTCAGCAATGAAGGGCGTCGCTGTCAGCCCCAGGGCTTCACGCAGCGGCAGTAGTTCTGCCCGAGTTTTGCTGGTCACGGGAATCACCGGGACACCCAGCTGCTTGAGACGAGCAAGCCAGGGAGCGGCAGGCGAAAAATCATAGCTATGGTGGTCCAGCAAGGAACCGTCGAGATCAGTGACCACCAAACGCGGCTGTAACGCGGGATCAAGTAGTTCAGGACTAGCGAACTCGGTCATGGCAGCACCTTCTGCAAACTGAAATCAGGTCACCCAAAAGCCCAACGTAGCCATCTTTTGAGATCAATACCCAAGGTAGACAACCACCAAAGCAAAATGCATGCCAAGATGCTTTAATTAAATAAAATCAAAAGATTAAAACACGATTCAAGCGATGCCAGAGGAAGCACCAAAATAGGGCAACCCATGACGCACCAAAATAGAGCATGAGAAAGAGGCAGGGAGGTCGGGGAAATAGTGCTGAATTATTGTACAAGTCTTATCTAATCAAAACACCGAGCATAAAAAAAACAAAAAATTTGCACAAACCCTTGGCAAACATTTCAAAATAGCTATACTCGAATTGTACCCACTGACTGTCTCGTACACCCCCCTCACCTGATGTCAGTGGGCTGCAGTGAGCCAAGCCCTTTGATGCCCGCCACCCCCCTGGCGGGCTTTTTTTGTTCAGCAAAAACAAAGCAGTCCCAAGCCTGCCTGTGGGAAGCCCATTCATTGGCTTATAGCCAGAGCAGTCACCCAAGCCATCCTGTGGGAGGCCAATTTCATTGGGCGACTGCCTGGGCAGGCACCTGTGCTTGAATCATCGCGAGCTAAAGCTCCCTCCCACAAAAAGCTCCCACTAACAGCAGGGCTTCTTGAACAGTGGGAGGCCCATTCATTGGCTTATAGCCAAAGCAGCTACTCAAGCCTGCCTGTGGGAGGCCAATTTCATTGGGCGACTGCCTGAGTAGCCACCCATATCAAGCCAAATGCTGGAATCATCGCGGGCTGAAGCCTCCTCCTACAACAGTGAGCAGTCCCAAGCCAGCGCGTGAGTGCCTACTCCACGTGAATCACCACTTCGACACGGCGGTTGCGGGCGCGCCCTTCGGCGCTGCTGTTATCCTCCAGCGGGCGGGTATCGGCAAACCCGACGGCGCGCAGCCGTTCAGGTTCGACACCTGCAGCCTCCAGTGCTTCGACGATGGCAATGGCCCGTGCGCTAGAAAGCGCCCAGTTGGACGAAAACTCGGGGGTATTGATCGACTGACTATCCGAGTGCCCTTCGACCCAGACTTCACCGTCGTAGCGCTGAATGGTTTCCAGCAGGCTTCCCACCAGCGATGTACCGCCCTCGGTCAGCCCAGCGGTGGCTGAAGGAAACAGCAGCTGATCCTGCACCCGCAGGCTGATACCTTCCGCTACCCTGGAGACCTCGACGCCTTCCAGGTTCGGCAAATACAGCGATGTTTCGACGCGTTCGGACAGCTGCTCGTCCAGCGCCAAAGCGCTGCTGATGGCCTCATCGTCAATCTGTTGCACGTTGACAGGCGGTCGGTCGGTCAGCAGTACCATGTAACTGGCCAACGGCTGGCCCAGGCGCTGCGTCTCATCGACGAGCAGCGGCGTAGGCAAGGCGGGCAAGTAGCGCTCCAGCAGCGGCGCGACGGGCGATGTGTCGCTTTCGGCGGGTGCCAATGCCAGCAAGGGTGGCGCCCCCATAGGCTCGGGAACGCGCATGATCGGAGCAGGTAATCCTGCGACCCCCAGAGCCGCACTGATGGCCATCGGGCTAAGCGTGCCGGGCTCATTCAGGTAAGCGATGTTGCGCTTTTGGCGTCGCTCATCCAACAATGCGGGCAGCGGCACTTCAAGAGCAGGCACACTGCTTTCGCTGACGTCGGTGTCATCTGCTTCAGGGCTCCAACCGGGGCCGGTCACCCCGGCCGCCGCAATGATGATCACGAACAGCGCCACCAGCAGCGTCATGATGTCGATATAACTAATCATCCAGCCATTATTGCTATCGTCTTCCGGGTATGATGACAACAACGAATCGTGACGGGGGCCGCTACGGTGGTCCTCAAGCATGGGGGTTACTCATTCAAGTTTTAAACCTCGTGGCCGATCTACTATGAGCATGGCAAACTAGTCTATCAAAATGCCCTGTCAAAAAGCCGTTTACCAGCGATAAGGAACACTCGGTGCGCATTCGTCCTCTGTTGTCTCTCACTCGCCGCTACCTTGCCCCACTTGGGCTAGGCGCGGTTGGCCTGACGCTAAGCGGTTGTTTTTACGCCAATACATCACAGGCACCAATCGCCACTACCTACCCTTACAGTGAACAGCAGCGCATGCAGGCCGCGCACCATTGGAACGTGCTGGCCCAACATGAAGCCACCCATATCTTACAGCGGGAACGCGTACGGTTTCGCGACCTGTATATTACTCCTACCCATGATCACGGCCTGCACGGCTACAGTGGCGGCGAATTTGAACGTGGGTTTCGTACCTTACTCACCAGCGAACTCGTTACCCGCGGCGCCTCGGTCATGACCGAGCCAACCGATGCTACCGCAGAGGTACGCATCGGCGTAGAAACCGTCACTCACCGTGACCGAGGCTTCATCCGTCCTCCTGTGGGTGCTTTTACCGCACTCACGGCGGGCATTGCCGTTGCCACCATCCCCTATAACCAGTGGAGCGAGCCCGCCCTGGGACTTATCCCTGGCGGCATACTGGCCGATATTACTAGCGGTAGTTGGACCCACACCGGTAACGAAGAGATCATCATCACCACGCAGATCGTCGATGGCGAGCGTATTTTATACTCCTCTTCCAATATCTATTACATCAATGCTGGTGACCGTCGCCAGTATGCGCCGCACAGGGTTCCGCAAGCCCCCACGACGCCCACCGTTTCCATCACCGACACCTGGTAATGTATATGGCTACCCCTGGATCAAAGGCCCAGCGCCCCTATCGCCGCTTGGCTATCGCCGCCACCCTGCTCGCCATGCTAGGGCTGGCTGGCTGCTCGACGTTCGGCAATACCTCACCGCCGGAAGCGCCCAAACCCGACCTCTCTGCCCTGGCGCATCAAGCCGCACAGCAAATGGTTACCAATAACCCCGAACTGACCCGCTACAGCCCAATGATTGCCGCCACGTTCGTCAGCATCGACAATCTGAGCCAATCCTCCACCTTTGGCCGTATCAGCTCGGAAATCATGGCATCCGCGCTGGCACAGCAAGGCATGCAGGTTCGTGAAGTCAAAATGCGTGATAGCATGTTCATCGAAGAAAACGTAGGGGAACTGATTCTATCCCGGCAGGTACAAAGGCTCAGCTCCCAGCACAACGCCCGTTCTATCTTGATGGGCACCTATGCCCAGGGGCAGGATTACCTCTATGTGAGCACCCGCGTAGTCCGCGCAGGCGATGCCATGGTACTGGGCAGTGCCGATTTCCAGTTACCGTTGGACAACAACCTGCGCAGCCTGCTGGAAGGCCAAACGGGCTGGTAGCATAACCTTACCCCATGGATGGCCCATGGAGCCCCTATGGATAGGCCCCGGCCTAGCGCGCAAGCATGCCCACCAGACCGTTCATCAAATGAGTAACGCACGCCCATGTCACGTCACACTAAAAAAAGCAGGCCCGTGATTGTCGCCACCAGCCGCATCATCAAACTGCTGGCCAACATCACCAAACTGCTGAGCTATGGCTTTCACGCACTGTTTCCCGATAAACGCTTTACGCTCCCCGAGCGCTCCGCCCCTTGGCTGCCCCCCAAGGGCGAATCGACCATTCCACGCATCATCTGGCAAACCAATTTTACCAACCGGGTAACATTACCGGTTTACCTGAACTACCTGTTCAACCGGTTGATGGCACCGCGTTTCGAGTATCGGTTCATGATTACCGAGGCCAGAAAAGCGTTCATTGCCGACCACTACCCCGCAGAGATCAATCAACAATATGATCGCCTGCAAATCGGTGCTGCCCAAGCAGACTTCTGGAGGCTGCTGGTGCTCTACCAGCATGGTGGCGTGTATCTGGATATCGATGCCCACGCGATCTGGCCCTTGGCCAACACGTTAGGCAAGCATGAGGAGCTTTACATCACCACGCGCCGTGGTGAGCTCAGCAATTATTTCATTGCCAGCCGCCCCGGCAATCCGAACCTGTTGAGGCTGATCGAGCGAGTCCAGCACAATATCCAGGACAGCTCCCTGACCAACGTCTTCGAGTTGACCGGGCCGGGAGTTTTCATCGCGCTACTCGATCAACAGGCCGTGCCCACTGTCTCCTATCGGCATGCCTGCAATCAGGGCAGCTTCACCAATGAGCATTTTCAGTATATCGACAAAAAAGCGGGAAAATGGACCCGCGAGCAAAAAACGGTTCCGGTGGTCGCTCCCGTGCTGGTGCAAGAACAAGTACCAGAAGACACCACCACCACCTGAGCAGGGGTGATCAGGCCAACCACACCGCATGCCCAACACGCCTCTTGACGCACGTATTCAACATACGGTGGAAACGAAAAGCGGTGGCCCGTTTAAACCACGTACCGCCTTCTTGCACTATAGCTCGCCCACAGCACGGCCAGCCAAAAAGCATAGAACATGGCGCCGCTGTTGTGGGCCAGAAAGGTCTGAGACAAGCCAAAATCGATAAACGCCACTGGAAGCAGCGTGCCGGCAACGGCGAGTGAGCGTAGTGCGTAATCCTGATGTGCCAAGCCAGTGGCAAACAAACGAATGGGCACCATGTATAGCAACAACAAGACGCCCAGCCCTACCAACCCCCGCTTGGCAAAAGCATCGATAAACTCGTTATGAGCATGACCGAACTCCGCCGCCATGGGCGAGATAACCCCTTGCTCGCCCAAGGCCTCCATGGCATTCCGGTAACCAGACTCCCCCCAACCCAGCAGCGGGCGCTCCTGAATCAGCTGGGCGGCTCCACGCCACATCTCAAAGCGCAAACCCAATGAAGTATCGCGTTCGCCACCGGAAACATAGAGTCCAATATCATTCACCGCCGCATCGACGCGCTGCTGTACGCCTGTTTGCGGCAAACCATACACCATGGCCACCAACAGCAACACCGCCCCTACCGCCCCCGCCTTGACCCCCAAGGGCAACTGGCGGCCATAGCCCCGATACAGCACGAAGCCCACCACCGGCAGCCCTACCCAACCCCCTCGGCTACCCGACATGAACGAGCCGATCATGCCCATCGCCACCCCCAGCAACAATAGCGCCACCCAGCCAGTGCGCCGCTGGCGAGTCGCCGCCCAGCCAAGGCCTGCACAGCACAGCACGCCCATCAGCATGCTCAGGTTGCCAAACTGAATAGGATGCAAAAAGCCGCCCACCCGCTCTATACCTTCGGCCATCTTCAACCACATGGCCCAACTACCGGCCCCAATGGCCCCCACGGCCAGTCCGCTCCACATCCAGCTCAAACGCGGCGGGTAGCGCAGGATCAACAGCAGCACCGGCACCGCCAACAAAAAGCGCACCGGCCGATCAAACCCCTTAGAACCCAAATCCCACAGCGAAAGCCCCCCCACCACGCTGCCGTACAACAACAGCACGCCGACCACCCAACGGTCGGCCGCCGTCAAGGCCCGCGAAGAACGCCTGACCACCAGCATGAGGCTGGCCAACAGCAACAGCACCGGACCAAGGGAATACCCGGTAGGTACCACCAGCGCCACCGCACCAAACAAAAACACCGCCACACTGGTGAAGCGGTGCATCACATCCCACTGAGACTCGACACGACTCAACATAAACAACGACCCTGACCACCCGATAAAGCCGCCGATGTTAGCACAGCCCTACCATATCTGACCCGCACTCAATCGTTGGGCGGCCTTACCGGTAACTGAATCTGGCTTGCCGTTGAATCAAAAAAAGGGGCGATGGCTCGCCCCTTTCCACCCAACATGATGCACCAATACTCTGAAGCCCAATGCATGCGCCGTTTATCCATTGCTCACGACCACAGGTTGAAGGCCTCCTATAGATCAAGCAGCCAACGCATCATCCAACACCGCTGCGGAAACCCCTACTACTTCAGGCTGTAGCTCTGTCTCTGTGGGCATACCCTCCTTATCGATACGCTCATCACTCAAGGTGTAAATGTCTTGATACTGAATGCGCTCACCGCGATCAGGGATCTGTAAGGCCAGCGCAGGATCAATATCAGTCAAACCGCCACTTCCCAGTTCGGTAATCACGCCAATCATGCTCATCAACCCCTCCAGTATCAACGCACTGGACAGCGCATTATAATTCACCGCCAGCCCTTCATAAGCGATCAGCTCCATTTCCTCCAGCCCGCGTTGCTCGATCAATAGGGTCGGGACACCATCAATCGCCAAACCATTGCGTGCAATCTGCGGCGTATCGCCACCGGGAAACAGAGAAAGAAAGCCATAATCAAACTCAGCAACACCCTGAGCCAAAGCAACGGCAGCCTGCTGAGCGGTGGCCGTCACCTGGTCATCGATCAGATCATTGGTTGGCCACAAGATAGAGATCGTTTCCAGCTCACCCGCCGCATTGATGTAGTTATTCTGATTGTGGTAATCCAGAATCAAATCTGGTTGAAAGCGCGCAATTTCCTGGCGAACAGCCAACGCTTCAGGAATCAGCGCCAAGTCCAGAGTCTCGCTAGAATCCCAGGTACGGTTCAGGTCAATGTCGGCAGAGTTGCGACGTGGATCAATCGTGGTATCGGGAGATGCCTCACCCGACGCTAACTGAACCCAACGCTCGAAGCCGTCGGGATTGACTCGGGGCATCACGGTCAGCGATATTTCACTGCGCAGCCACTGCGCTTCCGGACTATCGCCACTCAACCATTCCAGAAGCAACATGGCCGCTTCTGTGCCAGTAGGTTCATCGCCATGTTGCTGAGTAACGATCATCAGCTTGCGTGGACCACTACCTACAGAGGCGCTATACAGTGGCCGCCCCTCAAGAGATTCACCTACCTCCATCACCGTCAGCGCGTCGAACTGCTCGTCCATCGCGGCCAGCTCGGCATACAACGCCTCATTACTACGCAAACCCTCCTGGATCAACGTCTGTGCCGGATCATAGCGTTCCGGAGAGACCTGTTGACTGTAAAAACGAGCAATAGACGTGGTAGCGTCGAGCGCTTCGCGGTCAGCACCCGTGGCGGATGCCATAATAGATTGCAACAAGACCGGTGCAGATACGCCCTGAGCCGCCAAAGAACTCCAATAACCACCGCCCTCCGCATCCACAGGTCGGCCAAAATAGGCTGGGTATACCTGGGCCAACCAGTCATCATCTGCAGGTAGTTGGAGACGTTCGGAGAATTCATCAGAGTTGGCCATCAACATCAGCGCATCGTCCAATGCCAACGTACCGCTCTCCAGTTGAGAAAGCCAATAGTTCAACCCATCAGGGTCTGCAGCACGACCAAAGAGACCCAGATAATAAGCTTGCAGCGTATGTTGAGTAGAAAGCAGGGACATAAACATGCCCTCCTGGCTATTTATCGGTAAAGCTCCCTGTCATTTGCTAACACGCCCTCATGACGCAGACTGCCAAAGGTGTAGCCCCTGTGGCACTGCCACTGGTCAGTTCTTGCCAAATCGACAGAGTGACCGTGCGTGTTCCCCCCACCTTTAAGCAATAGTTAAAATCTATTGACTTGTCAACGTGCCGTGCCTCCCCTACTCTGCTCCCCTCAATCCATCAACACCTCACCAAGCACCCACTTGTTCAGCGTATCTTGCACAACGGATGGTGCCTTCACTGCTACGAGTCGATACTTTCATTTATGTCACATACAGCCCAACCTTACTTGCCTGAGCCCCCACCTGTACCGCTGGCAAGGCTCGGCATCCTCTTGCTCGTTACCATTGCAACCGTCCTGATCGTTTACCGACATCCCGTATTGTCGGGGTTCACCCATACCACGGGCCATGAACTCGATGGCGTGATCGCCACCAGCCTCATCGAGCACTGGTGGAACGTGCTTCAAGGCAACGCGCACTGGCAAACGGTCAATTATTTTGCCCCCTATACCACCACGCTGGGATACAACGACGGCTACCTGCTATTCGGCCTGATTCACTCCGTGTTCAGAGCGCTAGGGGCAGACCCCTTTCTAGCCGCAGAACTCTCGCTGTGGATATTCAGAGCAATAGGGCTAGTGGCCTTTTGGGGGCTGGCACACCGCTGCCTGGGTCTGCCCTACTGGTCTTCGCTGGCAGGGGCCATACTTTTCTCGCTCTCCTCTAGCGCCTACCTGCAGTCGCAGCATGTACAGCTCCTGACCATCAATCTGGCGCCCCTGATGGCCTGGTGGATGCTGGGCACGTGGCGCTGCTTTCAAAGGCAGCAGCGGATTAGCGCCATCGGATTTTCAATCGCCAGTATCCTGCTGTATGCCTCATGGCTGCTTACTGCCTTTTATATGGCATGGTTTTTCGCGCTATTTGCTCTGCTGATGCTGCTGGTCGCGTGTGTCATGACATGGGCAACGGTGAAGACAGCGCTGCAACACGCCATCGCCGCCCCGTGGCGAGGCCGCCTGCTCTGGATGGCGCTCTTCAGCGCGCTTGCTGCCCTACCCTTCTTGTGGGTTTACCTACCCAAAGTGCGCGAAACAGGTGGGCACGCCTACCATTCGGCACTGACCTTCATGCTCACCCCAGGAGACCTATTCAACGTAGGCGAGCACAATCTGCTCTGGGGCTGGCTGTTCAGCCACTACAAGGCATGGCTAAATCTCAACCCCGACAACAACTACGAACTGCTGGTCGGGCTACCCCCTTTCTTCCTGATCGGCGCCGCCCTGGCCACAGGCTGGCTAGTGCTTTTCAAGCGCCGGCAACACCCCCTGTGGGCAACCCTGGCGGTCACCAGCTTCATCAGCCTCCTGCTGGTCGTCCGCACAGGAGACCTCAGCTTATGGTGGCTGATCTGGCACGGCGTACCCGGTGCCAGTGGCCTGCGGGCCGTTGCCCGTTACGCTATTTTTACCGTACTACCCCTATGCCTGTTATGGAGTTTTGTCTTAACAGCCATTGGTAAACGCTATTCCCCAGGCCTCTGCCTGCTGCTCGTAATACTGCTTAGCAGTGAACAGCTCAGCTCAGAGAGCAATGCCGAGGTACCCAGGCACGCCTACCTGCAAGACCTGACTTCAGCAGAAACGCCCCCCGAGCAGTGCGACACCTTCTTTGTGACGGGCAGGCGGCAGGCCGATCAACACATCACCACCACAACGCTGTTTGGCGACCTGTACCCGCACAACGTGGCTGCCATGCTTTTTGCTGAGTGGTGGGGCGTACGCACCATCAACGGGTTCTCGACATTCAACCCCCCCACCTGGAATTTTGCCTACCTGCCCGAAACAAGCTATCGATTCAGGGTGCGCGATTACCTGGTACACCATGGGCTCAGCGACGGCGCATGCGCCTTCGACCTTGCCTCTCTCACCTGGGACACAGCCCCCTTCGCGGAACATACCCTCGCCGCGCTGGCAACATTGAAAACACAACCCCTTCCGCCCACAGAGCAACTGGACCTAGACCTGACACGCAGCCCCGTGCATCTGGCTGACCCGGAGACATGGCGATTCAGTGTCGCCATCGAAAATATCGGTGCTACACCGCTGGCTGCCCGACAACCTCACCCCATCAACCTGGGCGTGCAACTTTACGACGCCGAAGGCAACCAGATCACCCCTGACTTCATCAGACTATCGCTCAATGACCTGCTTCCTGGCGAGCAGCTCGAACTACCCCTGGAAATTTCCAGACAACGGGTAGCAGGGCACCGTCTCAAGATTACACTGGTGCAGGAAGGGGTCGCCTGGCTGGATGAAGTAGCGCCTCCCCTGTGGATGACCTTCCCTCCGTGACACGCACCGGCAACACTGAAAAACGCAAGGGCAAGCCAATGGCTTGCCCTTGATACTTCTAGGCCCTTATCAAGCTCAAGCCCTTATCGAGCTTAAGCCTTTATCAAGAAAGGCCGCACATCGCCTCAACTGTCGAAGTCAAATGACAGCTCGTCGTCATCCCCAAAGACGTGATCGAGGCTCTCCGGGGTTTCCCCTACCGGCGCATTTACCCGTGCCAGACGCGTCAACAAATGCGTCTGCGCCAGTGAAAGGTTCAACGCATAAGCAATGGGCAACGCCTGACTGCGCCGCAAAGCAAGAAATGTCTCGTCCGACACCGCCGCCAACGCTTTTTCATCCACCATATGCAGGCCCTTCAACGCCAGCCCCAAAGGCTGTGTCACGCTGTCGGGCCACGGCGTGAACACCTCGGCGCTGGCCAGGGCAGCCAACGCCTTCTCGGTGGTACGCTGCTTGGGGAAGTTGGCTTTCAAGCGCGCCAAGCGCTCCGCCAGGGCAGCAGCGGGCTGACCATCTTCCGTGAAAAATGGCGCGCCGCTATCATCGCCACTGCCCAACACGCCACTGTCACGGTCCAGGGCCATCACCCCTTTGTCACCGATTTCGATGATGTCCATCGGCCAGGTCTTGACCCATTGAGGCGTGTAAACGCCCAGCCACTTACCATCACGCACGAACAGGTTATGCCCCTCTGCCGTGCCGCACACGCCTACCAAACGCCAGCGCTTATCGACCTGGACCACAGCCAGCGGCATGGTCGCCGCCGCATTGGCCAGCTCCCCTGCATGCAGCGGAATCAACGGCTCCCGCGCCGCAAACGCGACATCCGTGGGCGGAAACCAGGATAACCCCTGGCAGGTTTTAGGGCTGACAATCAACGGGTTAGGCATAACGCCTCCAAAACTCAAAAGATACAGCCCATAAGCGTAGCGCTTCCATGAAGGAATAAAAACCCCACCAGGGCAATGGCATCTACATCCGCAGCAAGTTGCCCCTTGGCCACCTACGTATGCCGTGCGCCATTGGATAGCATCACATGGTGTTAGGTAGAAAAGGCGCTATCCAGGTAAAAGAGAAAATCAACACGACGGTAACCGCCTCCATCAGAATAAACCCGAAGGCCGCCTGCATGGCCTTGCAGATTTCCAGGCACTGGCCCAGTGGGTAGGGTTTGCCCAGTTTGATGGGCTTGTGCTGGCGCAACGGCGGGTCGATTTGCTCGCGCAGGGCCAGCAGGTAAGCCTCCAGGGCGGGCAGCGCGGGCAACAGGTGCTGCCGGGTAAGGGTTTGCTGCCGCCCCACGGCCAGCGCGGGCTGGTTGGGCAGCAGCCCGGCCACGGGCAGCGCGGCCGGTGGCAAAGCATGAGAAGGCATGGAGGCTCCTGAGTAGCGTGGTCGACCTCGCCAACATACGGCCAGCCCCTTGCAAAGTACAGCCCACCCCGCCGCCCACGGGGCCAGCGCCCAGCGGTGGCGGCCGAGGGTCAAAAAAATCGAACAAACCACTTACCTTAGTGGCGCAATGTACACAGGTAGTATAAGTTGAAGGTATTGCGACACGGTGTTGCTCTCGGATACGGGTATCGCATTCACGGATGAATGCTCGCGCCATTGATGGCCACACGCTCGCCCCCACCTGGGGGCTTTTTTTTGCCTGCGTGTTGGGGCTGGGTGGGCATCGGGCAGGCGCTGCCCAGGGGGCACCGAAACGCCCCCGGCAAGCCATGCCCAACGGCACCCATAAAAAAACCCCCGGCACAGGCCGGGGGTTTCGGAGGCTCGCCCGAAGGCGAGCGCCAGGGGTCCTTAGGCGATGGAACCTGCCGCCAGGAAGCCGCTGGTGAAGCTGATGTCTTCAGCATTAACGCCAGTCAGGGTGATCGTGGTGATGTTGTCATCATTCAGATCACGGCCAGCTTCAGCGCCTGCTTCAACGAACAGCTGTAGGCCTGTGTCGCCCTGGCTCCAGAAGATTTCCAGGTCAGAAGCAGAGCCAACGCGATCGTTGATGGTCTCGCCTTCAGCCAGTTGAACCAGCTTGTAGTCAGGACCAAAGAAGATGCGATCAACGCCTGCGTCGCCGAAGTTGTCGATGCTGGCCGGGTTGGCAACGTCGTCAGCAAACAGGAATACGTCGTTTGCATCGGTCGCATCATCAGCCAGTGTCAGAAGTGTGAAGCCGAGGCCACCATCTTCAACGGAGTCGTTAATTGCGTCAAAAGCAGCTTCACGTGCTTCTTCAAGAGAAGTAAGTTCAGCTTCAAGTGCTACTACGGCTTCCCAAGCAGCGACTGCCTCGTTGAGATCTGTCAAGGTGTTTTGAGCAGCTTCAACAGCGCCTTCCAAACCAGAGATTGTACCAGCGATGCCTGCGGCATCCAGATCACCGGTAAATCCTGCAGCAATCAAAGCTTCTTCTTGTGCAGTGGTCAGCTCGATGTTGTTGAAAGTAGTTTCGCGAGCTTGTTGTGTTTGCAGCGCAGTTGCGGCCGTGGTGCTAGCTGCTTTTTCCGCCTGCAGAGCAGCCTGCAGAGCAGACAGACCTGGGTAGTCGGCTACAGGCAGACCCTGAGGAATAACGTACTGACCTTGAGCGTTCAGCTGAAGCACAGTTTCATTATTGACTACTACTAAAGTAGCATCAGCACGGGTTGCTACAGGGCCCTCTGCATCTTCATAGCTGATGCCTGCGACGTCATAAGCATCGTTACGGTTTGCGAACGCAACTTCAGCACCGTCTGCATCGGCAGCGGCTGAGGCAAGGGCAGCGTCGGCCGCTTCACTAGCAGCTACTGCATTGGTGTAGTTGTTCAGAGCCACACGCAGACCAGAGATGGCATTGATTGCGGCGTTAGCAGCATCCAGGTCATCTTGTGCGTCTTCGATAGCTTTTTGACGCTCAGCACGCTCGTCTGCAATCAGGCCTGCTTTAGTATTTGCACGTGCACTTGCAAATTCGGTTTGATCGATGCCAAGCTCGTCTACTAATGCATTTTGAGTTGCAGTAACAGCCCCTTCGATGTCCGCACGGGTTGCCGCTTCTGCTGTGTCATTGTTAACAACAGCAGCTACGTCTTCGTTGTCTAGGGCAGCAGCAAGGAAATCTTCGATGGCTTGTTCTGCTTCACGCAGCTCTTCCAACGCAGAACGCAGGTCAGCAGTGTCAACCGGCAGAACGCCAGACTCAATCGCGTCAACTACAGCTTGTACGTCGTAGTTTTCAACGTTGGTGTTTTCGTTGATGGTCGCCAGGAACGCACGGCCATAGGCAGCAGCGTCGGCGCCGTCATAAGCAACTTCGCCAGAAGCGACCAGGGCAGTGAACTGGTTCGCCAGGGTGACCTTGTTCTGCAGGCCAGTGGCGTCGCCACCTTGTGCACCGTTGGCGATTTCCAGAGCGATGGAAGCCAGCGGCGTGCCTTCAGCCAGCACGTCCAGCCAGTACTGCAGGCCTTCGGCTTCGGCGTCACGGCCGAACAGCTGCTGGTACAGGTTGTTGATCAGGGCTACGCTGCCCAGGTCGCCAAATTCAGCTTCGAATTCAGCAGAGTTGCCGAAGTCAGCAGCGATGCCGGCAACGCCAACTTCAGCGATTTGCTCAGCCCAGAATTCCAGACCCGCCGGGTCAGCCGGACGGCCCTAGTATGCAACGTAGAGGAGTTGTGCTTGGTTCAGTTCAGCTTGTGTTGCCATGGGACTATAGTCTCCTTGCAGATTAGGACAACCGGCATTTTTTTACGCCCGATTCCCTTGAATTACCTTGAGCGCTCAAGGTTACTGGTTAATGAATGGCGATTTCCAATGCTGCTCAGCTTTTTGGCTGAGCCACGCTCCATGAATCCCAAACAAAAACAGGTGACACTTTATGGCGGCGGTGCTGTAAAAGTCAATGTTTGCCGCATGTTTTAAAAGCCGTGAAAAGCACCTTTAAAACCCACTATTTAGCTCAACTTTCAACATTTACTGCAGCGGTTGCCCGCCTGCTGCCGAGCCACCCTGGCCACTAACGATCAACGCTTGCCTTGCATCATTGATTTTCGAACAGCGTTTGTCAACTACCCATTGTGCAAGGTTAGTGGCTTTTCACCCCGCCGGGGTGGCCCGAGCCTGCCCGCCGTGCCAGCTCTCAGTGTAGCCAAGCTGGCCCGTGGCTGCACGTTAAATCATGCCGGGGGCGGGCTGGCCTGGGCAGCGGCGAGCATGTCGGCCAGGGTGGTGGCCAGGGGGGTCGTGTGATGCGGCTGCCCCAGACGCTGCGCCAGCCGCTCGGCGCTGCCGCGCAGGCTGTTGATTTCGTTGGCGCGCACGAAGGCGGGGTTGACCTTGACGGTGATCTCGTAGCCCGCCAGCCGGTTCATGTGGGCAATCAATTCATCGAGCGGGGTGGCCGTGCCGGAGCAGACGTTGACCACTTGACCGCTGTGTTCGGCGGCAAACGGGGCTTCGAGCAGGCCCAGGTAGGCGCTGACCACGTCGCGCACATCGGAAAAGTCGCGGCTGACGTGGGTGTTGCCCAGCTCGATGTCGCGGCAGCCGCGGGCGAAGTGGTCGACGATCTTGGGGATCAGAAAGCGGGTGTCCTGCCCCGGGCCGGTGTAGTTGAAGGGCCGGGCGATGACCAGCGGCAGGCGCTGGCGAAAGGTGCGGGCCATGTGTTCCATGGCCAGCTTGGAGCAGGCGTAGTGGTTGACCGGCGCGGGGGGCTGCTGTTCGCTGAGCACGGGCTGGTCGGTGTCGCCGTAGACGTTGGCGCTGCTGGCCACCAGCACGCGCCTGGGCGGGGTGGGCAAGGCGGCCAGGGCGGCCAGCAGGTGCTCGGTGCCCAGTACGTTCACTCGGTAGAAGGCGGCGGGGTCGTCGTGGCCGACGAACGCCAGCGCGGCCAGGTGTACCACGTAGTCGGGCCGGGCCTGGGCCACCAGTGCCTGTACGGCCTGGGGGTCGTCCAGTTCGGCGGCCAGGGTGTGTTCGGCGGCGGTGGCGGTGTGCGGGCTGCGTACGGCGGCCACCACGCGGTGGCCTCGACGTTGCAGGGTGTCGATCATCCAGCGGCCAGTAAAGCCTGCCGCGCCGGTTACCAGTGTGGTGGTCATGGGCATACCTCGGCCTGGGGCGGTGGTTGGGGGTGGTCGACCAGCGGGCAGATGACGGGCTGCGGCACGCCGGGGTCGTGGGTGGCCAGCGGCTGGCACTGGTCTACTTGTAGCTGTAGCCCGAAGCAGGCGGCCAGGCCGTGGGGGCCGTTGGCCTCTGCCGGGGCGGGGGTGACCCAGTAGCGCGTTTCGCTGTTGGCCAGCAGCGCCCGGGCGTGCTGGCCGGTCAGGGTGTCGGCGTGCAGGGTGGCGTTGACGCTGACGAAGTGGCGCGGCCCGGGCAGCGCGACGGCCAGGTAGTTGAGCGGGGGGTCGCCCTGGGCCACGGCCACCAGCGCATCACGGGTGTCTACCGGGCTGTTCAGCGCCATCAGCGAGGGCTGGCTGGCGGGCACGCGGCCCCAGTTGGGCAGTTGGGTGGTGGCCATCAGCAAGGCGGCGACCGCCAGGCTGGCCAGGGCCAGCCCGCGCGGGGCGCCCTGCCCTGCCCGCCGTTGGCAGGCCACGCCCACCAGCGCCAGCAGTAGCCAGGGGGCGAGCAGCTCCAGCGGCAGCATGTAGCGGTATATGGCGAACTGCTTGAGCCAGATGGCGTAGGTGAACAGCATCAGCAGCGCCATGAAGCGCAGCGAGCGGCGCTGGGTGAGCGAGAGGCCGCGCCAGGGCCATAGCGCCCCCAGTGCCGCCAGCAGCCCCAGCGAGAGGCGGCCATCGGCAAACGGGACTTCACTGACCAGTACGTTGGCCTGCCACCAGTAGAAGGGGTAGAACAGCCACTGGGCCAGCCCCTGGGGGTCTAAGCGGGGGTCGCGTTCGGTAATGGGTGCCCACCAGGGGGATTGGAAGAGGCTGTTGAAGAATGGGTAGAGCGGGCTTTCGTAGCGCAGTTGCAGCAGGCCGAACCACCAGCCCCCGGCCACCAGCAGCCCGAGCGTGGCGGCCAGGGCGCCGGGCCACAGGGCGTGAACGCGTGGCCGGGTGAAGAACCAGGCCAGCGCCGGGCCGAGCACGAACAGGCCAAAGGTGATTTTCAGGCCCATGGCGGCGCCCAGGGCGAAGAAGCCGAGGGCGGGCCAGCGCTGGTCGTCGGTGAGGCGCAGGCCACGCAGCAGGCAGAGGCAGCCCAGCAGGACCAGAAACGTGACCGCCAGGTCGTTGAAGGTGGTGCCCAACTGGCCCAGCGTGACGGCGCCCGTGCAGGAGACCAGCCAGCCCAGCGCCAGCAGCGCGGCGGGCAGCGGCAGTTGGCGGCCCAGTTCGCGGTAGAGCAGCAGCATGGCCCAGGCGACCAGTGCGCCGGGAATGCCCATCAGCGCGGTGACCGGCCGCAGGTCGTCGGGCCAGAGGCTGACCAGGGCGTAGTACGGTAGCTGGGGCAGTGGGTTGAGGAACCACTGGACGTTCCAGCCCATGTCGGCCTGCCAGCGGGCGTTGAGCAGCGCCCAGGGGTTGTAGAGGTGGTAGTTGCGCAAATCCCAGTTGGCATCGGCCCCCATTGCCAGGCTGCCCGCGGCGGCCACGGCCATGAGCAGCGCCAGCAGCATCAGGTGGTGGTAGCCCTTGAGGGGGTGGTGAAACAGCGCTTGCAGGGGGGCGTTCAGCCGTTGCCGGGCGGTGGGGGTCGCCGGTGAGGTCATGACTTGCCTCCGAATACCCAGTAGCGGGCCAGCAGGAAGTTGGCGCCCATCCCGGCGAGGGAGCCTGCGGCCACGGCGAGAAACAGGAAGCGTTCGAACAGCGGGATCTGGGCGACCAGCAGGGCGTAGGTGCCCAGATTGAGCCCACCGCCGACCAGGCAGGCGGCCACGTAGCTGCCGAGGCTGCGTTTTTCGGTGTGGCGCAGTTCGCGGTGCTTGAAGGTGTAGCGCCGGTTGAGCTGCCAGGTGGTGGCCACGGCGGCGGCAAACGAGACCAGCCGGGCCAGCCACGGGCCTGCGCCCGCGGCGGCCAATACGGTCACCACGCCTGCATCTACCACGAACCCGATGGTGCCTACTACCGCAAACCCGGCGCTTTCACGCCAGATGCTCATGCGGAGGTTTCCCCTGCCGCATTGGGCTGCCCCTGGGGGGCGCTGTGCAGGGGGGCGCTGTGGCCGGGGGCTTCGGGCGTGGCGGCCTGGGGGCTGGCGGGCTGGCCCGTGCCTTGTGTGCTGCCCCAGGGGTGGCGCGGGGGCGGCGGTACGGCCAGGTAGTGCAGGCGCTTCAGCTCATGGCGGCCACGGGTCACGGTGTCCAGCACGGCGCCGGTGGTGAGCGACAGTCCGGCCAGCAGGCCCAGCCCCATGCCGGCAATCAGGGAGGGAAAGCGCGGCACTAGCCCGGTGTCCAGGTAGGTGGCCAGCACGGGGACGATGAGGATCGCGGAGAGCAGCGCGAGTACCAGCGCCAGCCCGGCGTAGCACCATAGCGGGCGTTCGCTGGCGTAGAGCTTGGCCAGGGTTCGCAGAATGCGGAAACCGTCGCGGTAGGTGCTGAGCTTGCTTTCGCTGCCTTCGGGGCGTGCGCCGTAGGGGGTGGACTGTTCGGCGCAGGGCATGCGCAGTTCCAGGGCGTGAACGGTGAGTTCGGTTTCGATTTCAAACCCTTGTGCCAGGGCGGGGAAGGATTTGACGAACCGGCGGGAGAAAATCCGATAGCCGGAGAGCATGTCGGAGAAGCTGCCGCCGAAAATACGTTGGGCCACTCCGGTCAGCATTTTGTTGCCGAACTGGTGGCCGCTGCGGTAGGCACTCTGGTCTTCGTGGACGCGGGTGCCTACGACCATGTCGTAGCCGCCTTCGCAGAGCTGTTCGATCAGCTTGGGGGCGCTGGGTGCATGGTAGGTGGCATCGCCATCGGCCAGTACGTAGATGTCGGCGTCGATATCGGCAAACATGCGGCGTACCACATTGCCTTTGCCGGGCTTGTCGACGTGGTGCACGCGTGCGCCTGCCTGGGTGGCCAACGCGACGGTGTCGTCGGTGGAGGCGTTATCGAACACGTGAATGGTGGCGCTGGGCAGCGCCGCCTGAAACTGCTGAACCACCTGGGTGATGGCGGCGGCTTCGTTACGACACGGCAGGAGTACGGCAATACTGGGCGATGACGAGGTCATGGAAGTTCCTTTTCAGTGACGTTATGCGCTGGTGCCGGCGGCAACACGCTTGAGGTCGGCTTCGACCATCATGCGGCACAGCTCTTCCAGGCTGGTGGTGGGCTTCCAGCCCAGTTCCTGGGTGGCTTTGTCGGGGCTGCCGATGAGCAGCTCGACTTCTGCCGGGCGGTAGAAGCGCGGGTTGATGACCACGACCTTGTTGCCCGTAGCGGTGTCGACGGCGAATTCGTCTTCGCCCTGCCCTTCCCAGCGCAGTTCGATGTCGGCGGCCTTGAACGCCAGGGTGACGAAGTCACGCACGGTTTCGGTCCGGTTGGTGGCCAGCACGTAGGTGTCGGGGGTGTCGGCTTGCAGCATGCGCCACATGCCTTCGACGTACTCTTTGGCAAAGCCCCAGTCGCGCTTGGCGTCGAGGTTGCCAAGCTCCAGGCGCTCTTGCTTGCCCAGTTTGATGCGGGCGACGCCATCGGTGATCTTGCGGGTCACGAACTCGCGGCCACGCAGCGGCGATTCGTGATTGAACAGGATGCCGCTGGTGGCGAAGATGTCGTAGGACTCGCGGTAGTTGATGGTCATCCAGTGGGCGTAGAGCTTGGCGACGCCATAGGGGCTGCGCGGGTAGAACGGGGTGGCTTCGGTTTGCGGTACTTCCTGCACCTTGCCGAACATTTCGGAGGTGGAGGCCTGATAGAAGCGGATGGAGCTGTCGACGATGCGAATGGCTTCCAGCAGGTTGACCGCGCCCAGGCCGGTGATCTCGGCGGTGGTCAGCGGCTGGTCGAAGGAGACGCCCACGAAGCTTTGCGCGGCGAGGTTGTAGATTTCACGCGGTTTGCACTGCTGCACCAGGCGAATGCTGGCAGAGAGATCGGTCAGGTCGTACTCCACCAGGTGCAGGTTGGGGTGGTTCTCGATGCCCAGCTCTTCGATACGCCAGAAGTTGACGGAGCTGGTGCGGCGATAGGTGCCGTAAACGGTGTAGCCCTTTTCCAGCAGTAGCTCGGCGAGATAGGCGCCGTCCTGGCCAGTAATACCTGTCACGATCGCGTTCATGACGCTTTTCCTTTCAGTTTGCATGGTAACGAGCTGCTCTGTGTGAGCAGTGGATAAAGGGGGGTATTGTGGCGGGATGGCTTGCGGTGTCAACCCGATTTGCGAGCGCTGCTGTTTTTGGGGAGGAATTTCATACCGTTTTGGCGTTTCTGGTAACCTGTTGTCACCAAAAACCTGGGTCTTTGCATGTTGGTGGCGCGTGCCTGCGGTACTCCCCGCCCATGCTTCCGTGACTGCTGTTCGCTACTGCTCTTGAGGAACCTGCCATGTTTGCCGTGAACGATAGAACCACTGGCGATATTCGTATCGATGCGTTGCTGTACCCGGCGTCGTTTTTGTCGGCGGGCCTCCATGCAGGCACGCCGGTGGAAATTTCCTACCGTTTCATGGAGCGCGCACCCACCGCCGATGAGGTGAACTATCGCCCGGAGGATTATCCGGGCTTTGAGCCCATGGATGCGGTGCTGCAACGTTTGGCACGGGAGGCCATGGCGCATGCTGGTGAACTTCAGCGAGAGTGCTGAAAACCGTGCCAACGTGGCCGATGTGATCAGCGAGGGAATTGCTTACACGCCCTGGAGCATGGTGGAAATTGCCTAGCCCCCTGTAGGCGGCGCACGCTTGGCGTGCGCCGTGCAGTGGCGGCTGCTCAGCGTTGCGGCGCTGGCAGCACCTGGGCGAGCAGTTGCTGGGCGCTTTGTTCCCAACTGAGCCAGGGCATGTCGGCCACGCTGGGGGTCTGGCCTGCCTGATAGGCGGTGAACCAGGCGTCCAGTTCCTTGGCGAGCCCTTCCCCGTCGGTGGCGCTGAAGAAGCTGGCGTGACGGCCGGCGACTTCACGGAATACCGGTATATCCCGCGCGATGATGGGAATGCCCCGCTGGGCGGCTTCGATCAGCGGCAGGCCAAAGCCTTCGCCTTCCGAGGCGGCCACCAGCGCGCTGCTGGTGCGGTATAGCTCGGAGAGCATGTCGTCGCTGGCGCCTTCTACCCAGAATAGCCGTTTGCCCTGTTCGGGGTGTTCGTTGAGGCGCTTGGCCATGGCGTCCATTTTCCAGCCCAGTTTGCCGACGATGACCAGCCGTGCGGGGTGGCCTTGCTGCCATAGCGCTTCCATGGCGCTGATGACCTGGGCGTGTCCCTTGCGCGGTTCCAGGGTGCCGACCATGAGCAGGATGGGGGCGTCGCCGCTGAGCTGCTGCAGCGTGGCGGTGTCTTCGGGACGCAACCCTTGGCTGGCGGCGCGGGCGGTGAAGTCGGCCCCCAGGTGGAAGTGGCCGAGATGCGGTAGCTCGCCTTGGGGACGCAGCGGTTCGGGGAGCTGGTAGGCGCAGGCGCGGATGTCGTCGGCCACGGCGGCGGAGATGCAGCAGAGCCCGTCCGCCAGCCGGAGTACCCGCGAGAGCCAGTCTTCGTAGGTGCCTTCGACGAAGTCGGGGAAGTGCTGGGGAAACTGCATGGGCAGCGCGTCGAAGACGGTGAAGTAGAGCTTGACCCCCAGGGCTCGCATGGCTTGAAAGCGGGGGTAGGTGTTGGCCAGCACCGGCGGGGACCACTCCAGCGAGAGGTAGATGTCGCCAGGGCGTGGGGTACAGGGTTCGTCGTCACCGAAGATGGGGTCTAGCCCGAGGCGTTCGGCAGCGTAGGCGCGGGCGTAGTGCCACTCGCCGCCCAGGCTGCGGATCAGCTCGACTCGGTAGCCTTCTGGCGGGGTGTGCAGCAGTATCTCGCAGAGGTTGCGGGTGACGCGTTCGATGCCGGTGCGCAGGTCGTGGTTGGCAATGTTCGATACGTCGATCAGCAGGCGCGGCCCGTGTATGGGGGGCTGGGCGATGTCGATGGCTTCGGCCAGGGCTGCCAGGTCGGGCGTGTCGAGCCTTAGTCCTTCCTGCTGGCCCAGCCGGGTGATGTCTTCCAGCAGGCTTTGGTAGCGTCCCAGACGGCTTTGGTGGTGCAGTGTTTCCATGGCGCTGGCATAGGCGCTGCCGACGGCGTCGGGGCCGTGGCGTTCACTGACGTAGCGCTGCCCGGCGGCACTGAGCGCGTGACGATAGTCGGCGTCGTGGTAGAGCGTTTCCAGCGCTTGGGTGAGTGCGCTTTCTTCTACCTCGTCTGGGGTCAGGTGGGCTACGTCGGCGGGCAGTTCGGCCACCGAGCCATGGGCGTTGGCGATCAGTGGCAGGCCAGCGGCCAGGCAGTCGAAAACGGCGGCCGAGGTTTCGCCCCGTGAGTGCGCTCGCAGCTGGACGCCTACGTCGGCGGCCTGCAGGTAGTGCTGGTAGGTGGCGGCGCTGGCGTAGTCGGTGACGTGGACGGTGGCGGCTTGGGTGTAGTTTTTCAGCCAGGTTTCCATTTGCCGCTGGTAGGCGGCGTGGCCGTAGCCTCCTACGGCAATGAGGTGGACGTGGGGCTGCTTGACCAGACTGCTGCTGGTGAAGGCATCGAACAGTTGCTGGGTGCACTTGTTGGGGGTGATCAGCCCGAAGGTGCAGATCACGAAGGCATCGGGGGCGATGCCAAGCTGCTCCCTGGCGGCTTGCTGTCGCGCTTGGCGGGGAGTATCGGTGCCGTTCATGAGCCGCAGGAAGGGCACGTAGTGCCAGTCGTTCAGTTGCTGCGGCGGGTACCATTGGCGGGCCAGCCCAATGGCATATTGGGAGTGCACGAGTACGCCGGTGGCTCGCGATACGACGGGGTGGTTCAGGGGGCAGTGACGCAGCGTGCGTTCTACACCGGCCTGGGTGAGGTCCTGAGCCCATTGAGCTACCGCGCCGTAGCCGTGGGCGTTGTAAAGCACGCGGCCAAAATCGAGCTGTTGGTCGGCAATGTGCTTGATGGCATCGCCGCTGAAGAAGTCGTGCAGCACTACGCAGCCGGGGTGCTTGTCGAGCATGGCCAGCATGTGGGTGTGGTGCTGGGAGTTGCCCCAGTGGTAAAGCACTCGGTCGAAGGTGTGGCCGTGTTCCATGAACCATTGGCTGTCGCGGATGGCAAACCGCTGGGCCAGCTCGGCGGGCTCGACGCTCTCCTGTTCGACGATCAGGGTGAGGGTGTAATGGGCGGCCAGGGCTTCCAGTAGCTCGGCGCTGTAGTCGGCAATGCCGGTTTGCAGCGGGGGCAGCGGTGACACCAGCGCGAGCCGTGGGGCGGCACTGGCTGCCATGAGCGGGGGCTGTGGGCTGGCCTGGGGCAGGCGTTCGAGCCATGCATGCAGGGTGGCCTGGGTGGCATCCTGGTCGTGCTGTTCCGGGTCGAGGGCCAGATGCGGGTAGCGGCTCCAGGGGGTTGCGCCGTCGGTGAAGGTGTCGTGCTGCGCGGCAACGTCAGGGGCCAGCACCAGGATGGCGTCGGGTCGCAGGGGCTCGATGGCGAATTCACTGATGCGTGCCTGCAACCGGCGCTTGACCTGCTGGTTGAGCGTGTGGGCATCTTCACTCACGGGGGCAGCCAGGGGCAGCGGCGTGACGCGAATGTGCGCGTGTTCGAGCTGCTGGGCCAGCCGCTGTCGGGTGGCCAGTGCGTCACTGCCCTGCCCTTTTTCGGTGTCGAGGAGGTGTACGTACAGGGTGGCGTGTGGGTGCTGCCGTTGCAGGCTTTCAATGAGCACGGCGGCGTGCTCACGGTAGCGTGCGTGGTGGCTTCCCAGCTCCAGAACCAAACGCATCATTGATCTCCTTCCTGGTGCTTTTCCGGGTGCTGCCCCAGCCGCTGTTCAAGGTCGCTGGTAATGCGCCGACGCTGTTCGTTTTGGTAGGTGGCACTGGCGTGGCCGCCGTGGGCGACGACTGGCTGGCCTTCCAAACGCTGTTTGAAGCGACGCAGGCCGGGGGCTCGGTCCAGCAGCCGTTGGCCTGCGGGCTGTACGCCGGGAATGCGTATGATGAGGCGCAACATCAGCCGCAGGGCTTTGAGCACGGCCGCCTTGGCCTTGCCCGGCCCTTTGCGAATCACGCGGCTGGTGAAACGCAGCGGTGCTGTGATGCGCCAGGAGAGGCTGGCATGGGTGGACAGCAGCTGCTGGTAGACCTTGTCGGCCTTGTCTTCCAGGGTGTGCAGTCTGGACTGGGTGTCGTGCAGCTCGCGACGGGCGGCATGGTAGTGCTCTTCCACGGCGGCGGTGCGTGCCTTGGCGGCCTCTACGTCTTGCTTGAGCTGTGCCTTGAGGCGGCCATTTTCGTCGTGAAGCTGCTCCCATTCGCGCTGGAGCTGTTCCAGTTCGATATTGATCTGCTGTAGCGGGCGCTCCAGGTCGTTACGGGTGAGGTGGTGAATCAGCGCGGCTTGCTGTTCGGTGCGCTGTTTCTGGGCCACGAGGCCGTAGTCGGGGTGGGCGCTGAGCGACCAGGCGACTCGGGCCAGCGGCGAGCTGTGCTCTTCGGGGGCTGCGGGGCCGTTGAGCTTGAGAATCTGGTTGTCGGCAAAGCCGGCTTCTTCTCCCAGAAACTGCATGAGCAGTGGCGGGATGGGATGCCGGTGGGTGGGGTCCATGTAGAAGGTCCACAGGCCGACATTGAGGTTTTCGGGGTTGGGGGTTTCCAGGATCAGTAAACCACCGGGCTTGAGCACGCGATGGGCTTCCTGCATGAGGCCCATGAGGGTATCGAACGGCAGGTGCTCGGCAATGTGGAATCCGGACACCAATGCGACGCTGTCGGTTTCGAAGGTGGCGAGCTTTTCGAAGGCGTCGGCGCATTCGGCGTTCAGGCCTTTGGCGTGGCAGCTGGCGATCATGTCGACATTGGTGTCGATGCCCAGCACTTCGAAGCCCTGCTCTTGCATCAGCTCCAGCCATTCGCCTCGGCCACAGCCTACGTCAATGGCCAAGCCGCCGGGGTAGAAAGCTTGCACCTGAGCAGTGGTGGGCAAGTAGGCATGCAGGCGCTGTTTAATCTCTTCCGGGGCTCCCCGAAAGCGCTCTTCGAATCTCAGGTAAAAGTCGTCTTGCATGGCAGTATCCTTAACGCTTGACGCGGCGGCCAGCCGGGCCGGTCTTTAGGGGGTGTGTCGTTGGGCCGTCATCGTGGTGGGCAAGTGGCAGACCCCGATAAAGTAGGGGTGGCCTTCGTTGACCACGTCGAATACCACCGCGTGGTCCCACCAGTGGTAGTTGGCGCTGACATGGCTGTCGTCAGCGTGTACCGAAAGCGAGATGGAGTAGCTGCCTGGCCCCAGCTTCGCGGGGAAGTTGACGCAGTACTCGATGACGTCGCCTTGCTTGGCATCGTGAATGATCTGGTGTTGGTGCCAGGTATTGGTGCCGTAGACGTGCTGGCCTAGCCGGTCTTTGATGAGGTAGCCAAACACGAGGCTGGGCAGGTCACTGTTGAGAGCGACGCGAACACGCAGTTCTACTTCTTCATCGACGCGAACGTATTCGATGGGTTGGTCTTGACGATTGTAGAGGCCCACTTCGGTGATGCGCGCTTCGCCGGTACCGGAGATGGTTTGTGACTTGCCTTCTTCGGTGGTGCGCACTTCGACCATGCTGTTTTCTTTTTCTGCAATCAGGGCGTTGTAGTAGTCCATGACATCGCCGGGGGGGCCATCTTTGATGATGGCCCCTTTTTCGAGCAGTACGGCGCGATCACAGAGCCCTTGCACCAGACTGGGGTCGTGGGAGACCAGCAGTAGCGAGGTTCCCTGGGCCTGAAACTCGCGGATACGGTCGTAGCTTTTGTGCTGAAAGTAGCTGTCGCCCACTGACAGGGCTTCATCGACAATGAGGATGTCGGGGCGCTCGGCAGTGGCGACGGCGAACGCGACGCGCATTTGCATGCCGCTGGAGTAGGTACGCACGGGCTTGTCGAAGTAGTCGCCTATTTCGGCAAAGGCTTCGACCCGGGGCATCATGGCATCGATCTGTTCGGCATCGAACCCCATGAGGCTGGCGGTGTAGCGGGCGTTGTGCCGACCGGAAAATTCGGGGTTGAAGCCCATGCCCAGTTCGAGAATGGCGGCAATGCGCCCGCGCACGTTGATGTGGCCCTGGGTGGGGGCCAGGGTGCCGGTGATCATTTTGAGCAGGGTGCTTTTGCCCGCGCCGTTCTGGCCTACGATGCCGAGCGCTTCTCCGGGGCGCACGGTGAAGTTGATGTGGCGCAGAATCCAGGTTTGCTGGCTGGCCTGCACCGGGAGAAACCAACTGGCAACGCGGTGCCATTCCGAGCGATAGCGGCTGTAGGCCTTGCCGACGTCGCTGACTTCCATCAGGTAACTTGAGTCCATTTTTTCACCTTTGGCTTAACGAGCCGCTACCTTAGAGGGCATCTGACATTTCCGGCGAGGCCTTGCGGAACAGCAGCAGGCCAACGATGAGCAGGCAGAGGGCGAGTATCGCCGTGGGCAGTAACGAGGCCACGCTGGGGGAGTGCCCGTAGACCAGTATGTTCTGGTAGGCATTGACGATCGGGAACAGCGGGTTGTAGTGGAACAGGTGCCGATACTCTTCCGGCACGATGACCAGTGGGTAAACGATGGGTGTGAGCCAGAACCAGAACTGCAGCACGATGGTGACGAACTGGCCCACGTCCCGAATGAAGACGTTGAGCACGCCCAGAATCAGCCCGAAGCCAAGCGCCAGCGCGGCTGTCAGCAGCATCATGGGGACGATCCAGAGCAGCTCGCTGCCGCCTAGGTGGCCCAGCACCGCGAAGACGCCCAGAATGGCAATGAACAGGATGACATTGTTGATCAATCCGGTCCCCATGACGATGATGGGAAGTGCTATGCGCGGAAAGCGCATTTTCTTGATGAGGTTGGCGTTGTCGATGAACAGCGTGAGCGTTCGATTGAGCAACTCGAAAAACAGGGTCCAGGCCAGAAACCCTGCCGAGAGATAGATGGCGTAGGCGTACTGGTTGTCGATTCCGGGTAGCCGAGCGGCCAGTATTTCTGAAAGGATGAGTGCGTAGACGAGCACCATGGCCAACGGTTGGGCGACCATCCAGATGAAACCAAAGCGGCTTCTGGCGAAGCGGTTGGCAAAGTCGTTGCGTATCGAGTCAATGATGAACTGGCGATAAGACCAGATTCCTCGCAGTAAGCCGAGCATCGGCGCTCCTTTTCCTTAAGAACGTGTTGCGGTGCCTTGGCGCTCAGCACACGACCGCCGAATGATACGCGAACACCTGTGTGGGCACCACCCAGGGGCTGGGTGTGGTAGTCTGGCGGATTATTACGTTTTGATGATCGAGCCTTCGATGAAGCTTTTGACCGACCTGGATTGTCTTGCCCCCCCGCTGACGGGCATTGGCCATTACACTCGCGAATTGACCCAACGGTTGATGCATGCGCATTCGGTGCACGAGGTCCGTGCGATGTTTCATGGCCGCTTTGTAGACACTGCGGGAGTGGAAACGTTGCTGAACCATGCGTTGATGCCAGGAGCAGCGGCATCGGCTGGTTTATTGACGCGTCTGAAACCACTGGTGCGTGAACTTCCCATGGCTCGCTGGGCTTGGCAGCGCGTGAAGGCACAGCGCTTTGCTGCGGTGAGCCGTCAGTGGCAGCCCGATGTCTACTGGGAACCCAATTTCATCCTGAAACCAGCAGCCTGCCCGGCGGCAGTGACCATTTATGACCTTTCTCCGCTGGCGCTGCCCGAGCTGCACCCCGCTTCGCGCATTGCGTTGCTGAAGCAGTCGCTCATTTCCTCGGTGGCACGGGCTGACCGCGTGGTGACCATTTCCCGGTTTACGGCGCAGGCACTGGAGACTCATCTGGGGGTAGCCAGCGAGAAGGTCCGACTGGTGCCTCCAGCGGCGGGAGCGGACTTTCACCCCTATTCGGAACACGAGCAGGCTGCGCTGCGCGAGCGCTATGAGTTGCCGGCTCGGTTCATTCTTTCGGTGGGCACCCTTGAGCCGCGCAAGAATCTTTCACGCTTGCTGAGCGCCTATGAGCGCTTGCCCGATGCGCTGCGCGCGGACTGGCCGTTGGTGTGTGTGGGTGCCAAGGGGTGGAATGATGCCGCCCTTTCGGCGGACATCGAGCGACTTTCTGCGCGGGGAGAATTGATCCGGCTGGGCTATGTCCCACAGCAGGATTTGCCTTGCTTGACCGCCGCTGCTGGGTTGATGGCGTATCTGTCGATTTATGAGGGGTTCGGCATGCCGGTGGTGGAGGCCATGGCCTGTGGCACGCCGGTATTGACCAGCCAGGGGACGGTCATGGAGGAGGTGGCCGAACAGTGCGCTTTCTATGCCGACCCGCTCAGCGTGGAGAGCATTCATGCAGCGCTCGAGTCGGCACTCCATGATGTTTCTGCACGCGAGCGGTTTACCCTGGAGGGGCCTGCCATGGCGGCAAAGTATTGCTGGGCAGACTCGGCGCAGGTACTGCACGATACCCTGGCCGAGCTGACATGAGCCCCCTCAGGGCTCGTGCGAGGCCTCGCCCTGAGCTTGCCGAGCAGCCATGAGCTGCTGAACGGTGTGCTCGATGGCCTGACAAAAGTGAGCACTGGCGAAGCGCTGGGCACTATTGCGGCACAGTGCGGGCGAGAACGGCGGCTCCGGGGAAGTCTGCCGTTCGCCGGACGCTTCCGGGCGCGCTTCTTCAAAGCGTGTCAGGGCGGTGAGCAACGCTGAGACACTTTGCTCGGGCACCCAGAGCCCGGTGACTTGATCGATGATGGTTTCTCGCATGCCCCCTACCCCATACCCAATGACGGGCGCTCCTGCGGCCTGGGCTTCCACTGGCAAAATACCGAAGTCTTCTTCTGCCATGAACACGAAGGCGCGGGCACGTTCCAGGTGGTCGATCAGCACGCTGTCTGGCTGGTAGCCCAGTAGCGTGACGTTGGGGCCTGCCTTGGCTTTCAGCTTGGCAAAGTCGGGTCCGTCGCCAATCACGATGAGCTGGCGTTGCGGGGTGCGGTTGAAGGCGTCGATGACCAGGTCAATGCGTTTGTAAGGCACCATCCGCGAGGCGGTGAGGTAGAACGCTTCTCGCGGCCGGTCAGCACGGAATTTTTCGACTTCTACCGGGGGGTAGATGACGCTGGATTCACGCCGATAGAAGGTTTCTATACGCCGCTTGATGTAGTGGGAAATGGCGATGAAGTGGTCGACACGCTGGGCGCTGACGTAGTCCCACTGGCGCAAACGATGGAGCTGCCAGCGCATGATGCCACTCATCAGGCCTTTGTGGTTACCGGACTGACGCAGGTATTGGTGCTGCATGTCCCAGGCGTAGCGCATGGGGCTGTAGCAATAGCACAGGTGCAGGGCTCCTGGGTCTGAAATGATGCCCTTGGCCACCGCATGGCTGCTGCTGAGAATCAGGTCGAATCCTTTGAGATCGAACTGTTCAACGGCCAGGGGCATGAGTGGCAGGTAGCGCCGATAGTGCTTGCGCGCAGCAGGCAGGCGCTGAATGAAGCTGGTATGAATTTTTCGTCCCGCCAGACAAGGGATCTTTTCCACGTCGAGAAAATTGACCATGGTGAAGATCTCGGCCTGGGGGAAACAGGCAAGCAACTCGGCCAGTGCTTTTTCAGCACCGGCCCAGGTGGTCAGCCAGTCGTGAACGATGGCGACTTTCATGTAACAGGGGTTCTCCTATTCGCGGCCGTATTCGTCATTGTAACGGACGATATCGTCTTCCCCGAGGTAGGAGCCGGTTTGCACTTCGATCAGGTGCAGGGGGATGACACCGGGGTTTTCGAGCCGGTGCACAGTACCCAGCGGGATATAGGTAGACTGATCTTCCGACAGCAGGAAACTTTTGAGCTTGCTCAAGTCGCCGTGCCCTTCGCCCTGTGTCACTTTGGCGGTGCCCTTGACCACGACCCAGTGTTCCGCCCGGTGGTGGTGCATTTGCAATGACAGCTTGGCGCCCGGATTGACGACGATTTCCTTCACCTGGAAGCTGTCGGTCAGCACCATGGTGCGGTAGTTACCCCAGGGGCGGTAGACGCGCTGGTGCGACTGGGATTCTTTACGCCCTGCTGCGTTCAGCGCATTGACGATGAGCTTGGTGTCCTGGGCGTGGTGACGGTCGGCTACCAGGACGGCGTCGTCGGTTTCAACGATCACCAGGTCCTTGACGCCCACCGCGGCTACGAGCCTGGATTCGCTGTGAATCAGACTGTTGTGGGTATTGTGCAACATGACATCGCCGTGTGTGGCGTTGCCATTTTGCTTGTCGGCGTCCGCTTTCAATGTGTGCAGCGCATCCCAGGCGCCGATGTCGCTCCAGGTGGGGTCCATGGGCACTACGGCTGCCTGCTGGGTGTGTTCCATCACGGCGTAGTCGATGGATTCACTGCGGCACTGTTCGAAAATGGCTGAGTCGACGCGTACGAAGTCGAGGTCTTCGCTGCGCGCTTCGAAGGCTCGCTCACAGACGTCGAGGATATCCGGGGCGTATTGGGCCAGCGCAGCGAGGTAGTCGGTGGCCTTGAACAGGAAGATGCCGCTGTTCCACAGGTACTCACCGCTGGCCAGGTATTGCTCCGCTCGGGCAAGGTCGGGCTTTTCGACGAAGGCTTCGACGGCGTAGCCGTCTTGCAGCGGCTGGCCTCGTTTGATGTAGCCATAGCCTGTTTGGGGTGAGCTGGGGGTAATCCCAAAGGTGACCAGCTTGCCCTCTTGCAGCAGCGAGCGCCCTTTGGCGACGGCATCCGCAAAGACTTGCTCGTCTTTGATGACGTGGTCGGCGGGCATGACGAGCATTTCTGCTTCGGCATCTGCGTGGCGAGCCACCAACGCCGCCAGGGCCAGTGCAGGGGCGGTGTTACGGCCTACTGGTTCGAGCACGATCTGGGCTTGCTGGTGGCCGATCTGGTGCATTTGCTCGGCCACCAGGAAACGGTGCTCTTCATTGCATACCACAAGTGGTGCGCTGGTATCGTCTACGTTTTTGAGCCGCTCTGCGGCTTCTTGCAGCAGGCTACGGTCGTCTTTGTGCAGGTTGAGAAACTGCTTGGGATAATGCTCCCGTGAGACAGGCCAAAGCCTTGAGCCAGAACCGCCGGATAGGATAATGGGAAAAATCATACTTCCTCCTTGAACACTTATAATCTTTGACAAGCCGTCACGGACTTTCGTTATGAAGTTAAGGCTGGGTATTGATGAAGCCTCGGGTCAGCGTCATGGCGAGGATCTTCAAATCGAACCCCAGCGACCAGCGCTCGATGTAGTAGAGGTCGTATTCGACTCGCTTCTGCATCATTTCCACATCGTTGGTGATGCCACGCAGACCATTGACCTGGGCCCAGCCGGTCATGCCGGGCTTGACACGGTGGCGCTGCATGTAGATGTCGATACGGTCTTTATAGTGGTCGTTATGATCCATGGCATGTGGTCGCGGACCTACCAGAGACATACGACCCTGAAGGACGTTGTAAAGTTGCGGCAGTTCATCGAGGCTCGTGCGCCGTAACAGGCTGCCCAGGCGGGTGATGCGCTGGTCGGCATGGGTGGCTTGCTGGGTGGTGTCGCTCTTGTGAGGCTTCATGGTGCGAAATTTGTAGATCTTGAAGCATTTTCCATCCAGCCCGTGACGCTCTTGCTTGAACAGTACGGGGCCGCCCATCTTCCACTTGATGGCGGCGGCTACGGCCAGCATGAGAGGTAGAAACAGGATGAACAGGATGAGTCCCAACAGCCTGTCTTCGAGAGCCTTGACCATCCTCATGGGGCCGTTTAGCGGCGTGTAATTAAGCTCGAGTGAGTACAGCCCTGCTACTTGGGCAATTCGGTGATTGAGCAGGCGGATGTCCGGCAGGTCTGGGAAAAAGCGAATCGTGGTCGGTATGCCCGCCAATAGGGACATGAGGTGACGCACTCGGTCTCCATCCACCAAGGGGTAGCCCAGCCATATTTCGTCGAATTGCCGTTCGAAGATGTTCGCGTTGGCGAACGCTTCCATTGTGTCGAGAAACGCATCGTCTCCACTGTCGATGTGGTGCCCAACGATCAGATAACCTGCCTGGGGCTGCTCGATAACGCGTTTTTCCAACAGCGCCATGTTGTTTTCAAGGCCAATGATCAGGACGCGCTTGAGGTTCCTGCCAGAGGAGCGAACGCGGCGCAGATAACTGTAAAGGGCGGTACGTACCAGGCTGCCGGTCACCAGTACGGTCAGGGCGGCAATGCCCATCCATAGCCGCGAGAAGCTTTGAGTGGTCTGGGTGGCCACCAGCAGCAGGCTGATGAGCCCAATGGCCGCGATCCAACTCAGGGCGTAGGTGCCGAGCATGGTGTACAGGCTACGCCCACGCCAGGGTTGGTAGAGGCCTATCAATTCGCCTACCGCTGGCAGCAGCAGGCTACCTATGACGATAAGAAAGAAGTAATCGTCGCTGATTTCGGAGATCTGAGGCATCAGACCAAGTGTGATCAGCGCCACCAGCATGGCAATGGCTGCATCGAAACAGCGCATGGCTCTCCTTAGCCAATCATTACTTTGCGGTCTTTTCATCGCTACCATGCACGGTACTTATCCTGATGAAGCGGAAGTAAGGGTAGACAGGTCGGTCATCGAGGCCAGCAGGGCCATGATGGTAGCCAAGTCGTTGGTGCCCAGCCCCCCTACCGCTGATTGTAATGCGAGCAGGTCCAGCGCGTAGTTGCCGATGGTATCGACGTACTGAATGCGCTGGTCGTAAAGGCTGGCTCGGGCGTCCAGTACATCGACCAGGTCACGCAGACCCAATTGTTCGCCGCGCTCGGCGGCTTCCAGAAAAAGCTCACTGGATTGAATGGATTGGCGCAGTGCATCTAGCTGGCGCACACTGCCATTGAGCGAACGCAAGCGCTGGCGTACTTCCTGTACCGCCAGGTTACGCTCGTTGTCCACGGCGGCACGACCGGCCTCGATACGCCGCTGGCCTTGCCGTACGTTGGCGGTGGTATAGCCGCCACGGTAGATGGGCATGGTGACTTCGACGCTGGCTCGGTAGTCTTCACTTTCACGCAGCTGATCGTCGCTTTTGCGGTCCGAATAGCTGAGATTGAGATTGACTTCAGGGAAATATCCCGCTTGCCGAGTGCCTGCATCAGCGACGGAAATTTCCTGCTGTGACAGTGCCAGCAATACGTTGAGATTCTGGTCTGTTTGCGCCAACCACTGCTCAGGAGCCCCCCAGTCGCGCTCAAGGGCAACATCGGTCAGCTCGCCCACCGCCAGCCCACGAAACTCGGGGGTCATGCCCGTGAGCCGCTCCAGCGTGCTGATGGCGTTGTCGAGTTCGTTTTCTGCCAGCACGGCATCCGAAATGGCACGGTCCAGCCGCGATTGAGCCTCCAACAGGTTGATGCGGTCACCAATCCCCAGGTCAAAGGCTCGCTGGGCTTGACGCGACTGCAGCTCGAGTGCGTCTTGCTGGGTTTCAAGAAGCCCCAACCGCTGGGCGGCCAGATAGGCTTCGACGTAGGCTTCGCTGACCTGCAAGGCCAAATCACGCTCCACGACGGCCACTTGCAGCTCAGCCGCACTAACCTGTGCGGTGGCCACATTGACGCCACGCCAACGCTCCAGGCTGAACAATGGCTGCTGCAACTGTACTTGCCAGACGGTTTCGTCGATCTCGCCGGGGCGCTGGGCGGGCTGGTCCAGGCCGAAGTCGTCGGGTGAGGTCTGAATATTGGTGGAGTCTTGCCAGAGATAAGACCCAGAAGCCGATACTTGCGGACGTAGCCGCGAGCGCGCCATGGGAATTTCTTCTTGGGTGGCTTCGTATTCGTAACGCTGGCGCGACAGTTCTGCATCGTACTCCAAGGCACGAGCAAACAGCTCAGGCAGCGACGGAAGCTCACGAGGCAGGCTGGCATTGCCTTGTTCCAGGGCGGCTAACTCGGCCATGGCCGCCTCTCCGGCTGGGGGGTTATCCTGTGCCATGAGCGTGCTGCTCATGCCGAGTGACATAAGAGCACTCCATGAGCAGGCCACAACCAGATTGACTGAAGAACGTCTCATCAGTCCTCCCTAATGGCACGGGCCAGCATGTCGTTGATGGGTTTGGCGATGTAGCTGGCAAACGTACGTTCACCCGTTCTGAGCATCACCTCTGCCGGCATACCGGAGAGTAGTTGCATGTGTTCGTTCATCTGGCTATAGCCCTCTTCGGTCACGCGTACGCGTGCCCGATAGTACTGCTGCCCTGTGGCCTCGTCTTCGAAGCTGTCGGCGCTGACGTGAATTACCTCACCGTCGATGACGTCTGTCAGGCGTTGGTTGAAGGCACTGAAGCGTATTTCGGCGAACTGTCCGATAAAAATGTTATCGATGTCCCGGGTGGGAATCCTCGCTTCAACGACGAAACCATCATTGGAAGGTACGATATCCATGATGACATCGCCTCCTCTTATGACAGCCCCTACGGTATGTATCTGGCGTCCAACGACGGTACCTGCCACGGGTGCCGTGATCACCGTGCGCGACACTTGATCACTCAACGAGACGATTTGTTCCGACGCTTCGGCAATCTGCGACTGGGCATTGCGCAACTGCTCGCCTACTTCTTTCTGGAATTCCTGCTGCTGTATTTCTCGCTGCATGCGGTTTTCACTGATCTGTGAACGCAGTTGGGCGACATTGGCACGAAACTCTGCGTTGTCACCTTCGTATTGCAGCACTTGGCGTTCGAGCTCGCGCAGACGTTGATTGTCCCCCAGGCCTTCACGGTAAAGGGAGCGGAAATCGTTGGCTTCGGCTCGCAACGATGAAATGCGCTGGGTGTTGACGGCAACACGCTGCTCCAGGCCTTCGATCTGCTCTTGCATTTGAATGATCTGCTCATCCAGCGATTCCAGCGTGCTGATCAACGACTGCCGCCGAGCCGTGAACAGGCTTTGCTGAACAGCAACAATCTGTTGCAGGCGGGGATTGTCGATATCCTGAATATCTTCAGGAATCTCCATCATGTCGGCACCTTCCTGCTCAGCCAGCAGGCGTGCTTCCATGGCGCGATTGATCAGGTATTGAGAGCGTGCTATTTCCAGTTGGGAACGAGATTGTGTGTCGCTCAATACGACAAGCGTGTCCCCTGCTTCTACTTTGTCGCCATCCTCTACCAGCAGCTCTCGGACAATCCCCCCTTCCAAATGTTGTACCGTGCGTTTGAACGATTCGATAGATACGCTGCCGGGAGCCACCACGGCCACGGCCAGGGAGGCGGTCACCGACCAGAGCGTAAACCCTCCGAGAGCGAAGAGTAAAATGCCGTAACCCAGCCTGCGATACCCCTTGTCGCCAGTAGGCAGTTTTTCGGTCGCTTCACCGTCAAGCGTTACAGGGCCTTCTGGGGTGACATCTATTTCATTGGCCCGTGTGAGGTTGTGTTTTTCATCGCTCATGTCAGGACTCCTCACTACCGCGCCTGCCAGAGATGGCAGACAGCTTTCCAGCACCTTGCTGAGTTACTTGCTGTGGCGGTTTTTTGGCAAATTGTGCAAGCACCTGATCGCGGGGGCCAAACATGCTGACCTGCCCTTCTTTCATGACCAGTAGCTTGTCCATGCTTTTCAGCACGCTGGTACGATGGCTGATGACGAACAGTGTGGAGCCTTCCTGCTTGAGCTGCGCTATCGCATGGGCAAGGGCTTTTTCACCTGCCTCATCAAGGTTGGCATTGGGTTCGTCGAGTACAACCAGTACCGGGTTTCCATAAAGCGCTCGCGCCAGCCCTACGCGCTGGCGCTGGCCACCGGATAGTGCGCCACTGGTGGAGGAGATCACGGTGTCGTAGCCGTTGGGTAGCTCCAGTATCATTTCGTGCACCCCTGCCTTTTTGGCAGCAGCCACTACTTTTCTGGGATCGATGTCGCGAAAACGGGCAATGTTTTCACTGACGGTGCCATCGAACAGTTCAATATCCTGGGGCAGGTAGCCAATATAGGGGCCTATCTCGTCTCGGTTATACTGAGTGATGACTCCACCATCCAGGCGAACATCCCCTACTTGGGAGGGCCAGATCCCCAATAGCACTCGCGCAAGGGTGGATTTGCCTGCCGCGCTTGGGCCAATGATGCCGATATGCTCGCCTTTTGCTACGTTGAAATTGATGCCGCGTATGGTCGCCATTCGGGCGCCGGGGGGCGCAGCCGCTACCCCTTCAAGGGAGACATGGCCCTGGGGGGCTGGCAGCGACATCTTGCGCTGCTCTTCCGGTATTTGGGACAGTAGCTCGTTGAGTCGCCCATAGGCACCCCTTGCCCCCACAAAGCCTTTCCAACCACCAATCATCTGGTCGATGGGGGCTAGGGCGCGCCCCATCAAAATTGACCCGGCAATCATCATGCCAGGAGACATTTCACCTTGTAATACGAGCAGTGCACCCAACCCAAGTATCAGTGACTGAAACAGCAACCGAAGCACTTTGGATGTGTTTGTCAGTGCCCCCGCGCGGTCACTTGCCTGAGACTGCTTGGACAGGAATTCGTGGTGGCGGGCTGACCAGCGCCCCATGATACCTGGCAACATGCCCATGGCATGCAGGACTTCAGCATTGCGCAGGTTGGAGTTGGCCAAATTTTGCGCCTGGATATGTTCGCTGTTGGCTTCGGCCAGAAGCCCTTTGGTTGCTTTTTCATTGGCGATGGCCAGAGCCACCAGAATAATACCTGCCGCAATGGCGAACACACCTAGCCAAGGGTGAAAAAGGAACATGACACCGATATAAATGGGCACCCAAGGGGCGTCGAAGAAAGCGAATAGGCTGTTGCCTGTCAGGAATTGCCTGAGGCTAGTGAGGTCGCTGAGCGGCTGGGCACTTGAGCCACCTTGAGCCACCAGGCTACGGCGGAACATGGCGCTATAAAGGCGCTCGTTAATCGTGGTATCGAGCCGATTCCCTACCCTGACCAGAATGCGTGAACGTACCAGTTCCAGCCCGCCCATGATCATGAATAAAAAAATGACGACCAGGGTCAGCATCAAGAGAGTGTCTGCACTTTGAGTCGTGATGACGCGATCGTACACTTGCAGCATGTACATAGGGGGAACAAGCATCAGCAGGTTGACGAACATACTGAAAAAACCTACGGACATGAACGAACCTTTGCAGGCCTTTAGGGCACGCTGCAGATCCGTTGCTTCCTGTTGCTTAGCCATGGAAGGTTCACCGTTGAATCGAAGAGGCGTCAAGCGCTAAAAAAGTCGCAGCAGCATAACAGAAGTGCCCCTACCAGGGGTAGGGGCAACAATAGAGGTGGCGCGGCCTGGTACCGCGCCCTAGACCCGCCTTATTTAGTCAATCAGGGCCAGGCTTTCTTGTGATTCGGCAATACCAACCATGATCATGCCTTGGTCTGCACCTTCTTCTAGCTGACTTAACCAATAGGCTTTGCCCGCAGCATCCGCAGCGCGATCCAGTACATTGCTGTACATGAGATCTACGAAAGTGCTCTGATCAAGCTCACCATACTGCTCTACGAACTCTTGAGAGCCAATCAGGTTGTTGGCAATCCCCACAGCCCCTAGCTGCTCGCTCAGGTTGAGCCAGTAACCTGCACCAGCACCGTCTGCGTCACGCTTGAAGGCAGCGTCGTAAAGACGCAGCAGTGGCTCGACCGGTTCATTGAACACGGCATCCTGACGAACGCTCAGATTTTGAATGCGTAGGTCTTCACTGGCAGGGGTTTCAGCCTGGCTGAACGGCGTTTCACTGAACATGGCCGCCATGTATTCGGCGAAGGCATCCTGCTCGGTACCATTGGCAGCGAACGTGAACACGCCGTCGTCGGTGAAGGCATCCATCAGGTCTACTCGACTGGTATAGCAGCCTTCACCCAATGGATAACCATCGCCCCCGTCGGCCAAAAAGCCCAGTGTAACCACCTTGAGCGTTTCTTCTGCGCTGCCCACGAGACGGCCGTTGGCCACCAATACGTCATTGACCGTGCCGTCTTCGTTCAGGATCACGGCATTCTGAATACGCGCCCCTGCGGGCTGGTTCCAGTCGAAGCTGTACTGGATGCCGCCTACCTGGGCGAACTGGCCGGAGGTGACACCGGGCGCTGCGGCCGCGACGGCGTGCTCGAGGATGTCCAGCAGTGTGCTCCGCGTCACGCTAATGATCGTCAGGTCGTTGTTGAAGCGCAGCGATGAGGCCGCATCCAGCTGTGATATCGCCCCTTCGGGCTTACCAATGGCCGGATTGGCTCCGGGTGCCTGGAAGCTGGGGGCACTGTCGCCCCCCTGAACAACGACATCGCCAATCGGCTCGCGAATACCGCCGCCGTTTTTGAAGGAAACCAGTACTTCCTGGTCGAGCTGGCGGGCATACCAGAGGTTGGCATCGGCGGTGAGGTTACCCAGATTGGTCTCTTCGGTACGCACGGCTTCGCGCTCTCCGACCAGGTAAACATCGGTCAGGCCGAGAATATTGCCATCCTGCTCGGCGACGAACTCGGCAACTGCGCCGACCAGGTCATTGGCAATCTGCCCCTTGGTGCCTTCCGCAAAGGCGCTTTCCAGGTCTCCCCACAGTGCTGCTACCTGTTCGTCGGTCGAGGCGAAAATACCGGAGATCATGTCGTCAATGGAGTCGGCGATGATGCGGCCTTCGGCATCGAACTCGATGACGAGCTGGGCCACGTAGCGCCAGCCACCATCTGTGTTGACGATCACGACGTCGTTGCCACCGGCATCCTGGGTCAGAATCGGGTAGGTGTCGTAGGGCTCTCCGGCACCAGGGAACAGGCCCCGTTCCTGGTCTTCCTGGTCGGCCAGCAGGGCATTGGAGCCTCCTGCAATAATGATGTCTACACCATTCAGCAACGTGGCCAGCTCTTCTTCAAATTGAATTTGCTGCAGGTGAGAGCTGAGAATGATCTTGTTGACGCCACGGGATTCCAGGTCATCGATCACGGGTTGAATGATCGCTGCCAGCGCCTGCATGTCGTTGCTGCCACCCCCCAGTACTTCCACGCCGCCGGGCGAGGAGATGCTTTCGAGAATCTGGGTCGTCAAACCAATGATCCCGATTTGCTCGCCACCGCGCTCTGCGATTACCGCTGGCGCAAGCTTGGGCGTGTTGGCCCCTGCCAGCAGCTCTTCCAGGGTGGATTGAAACGCGTCTTGAGTGAAAATCTCGCTGGTGGCCAAGCCACTGAGTGCGGAATCCCCCGAGAAGTCGAGGTTGGCTGAAATATACGGGAACTGGGCTCCCAGCCAGGCAACATCAGCGGCGGTACCGCCGTTGACATCGGCTGAGATCATGCCGGCGAGCAGAGCGGTGCCCAGATCGAACTCGTGATTACCCAAAGTGACGGCTGCGGCGTCGATCAGGTCCATCAACAGCGTTTCGATACGACCAGACGCCGCCATGATGCCACTCATGGAGCCCGCTTCCAGCCCGTAGATTTTTTCGACTGCCGCCTGAAAAGCGGCCTGCAAGCTGGACTCTGCCGCGGCACTGAGATAAGGCCCAGGCAGAATCAGGTCACCAGAGCTGATGAACAGTGTATTGGCATACTGGTCTTCCAGGTAGTCAACCAGCGAAATGAAACGCGGGGCATTGAGCAGGTCGCCACCGCCCCCTTCCATGTCGGCTGCATGCAGTAGTTGTAGCTGAAAGTTACTCATGATGGTTCCCCTTTTAGTGGTAGCTGTTGTCGGCACAGGGGAGATTACTCAGCAAACGGTGACAACTGCGTGACGCTTTTAATACTCCGCGCGAACAGGTCTGAACTTTATGATGCTGACCATTGCCTGACATGAAGGAAGCGTTATGCATATCACGCAGAATTCAGGAGGTGCTAGACTCGTCGTTTACCGTCACCTCCCCTTTTCACTGCTGGGTTAGCCAAGGAGTTAGGATTGAGTATTTCCCGTTCGACGTCTGACATTATCGACACAAGCGGCATCACCTTTGGCACCAGCGGTGCTCGCGGCCTGGTCGAACAGTTTACCGATGAGGTCTGTGGTGCTTTCACGGTTGCCTTCATTACCGCCATGAAAGACGCTTTTGATTTTGAGCGTATTGCCATTGGCTTGGATAGACGCCCTAGCAGTCCGGCCATGGCTGCCGCGTGCACTAGCGCGGCCAAGGCCATGGGAGTGGCCGTGGATGACTATGGCGTTTTACCCACCCCAGCATTGGCCTTGAAGGCGATGGCCGATGGTGTTCCGTGCATCATGATTACCGGCAGCCATATTCCTTTTGATCGCAACGGGATCAAGTTTTATCGCCCGGATGGTGAGATCAGTAAAGCCGATGAACAGGCCATCCTGAAAGCCAATACTCCCATGCCAGCCCTCGATGCGGTAGCGCGTGAACCCGTTTCAGATGTCGCTAACAATACCTACGCCGCACGGTTCACCGAGTGGTTCCCTGGTGAACCGTTGAAGGGTTGGCGAGTGGGTCTTTATCAACACTCAGCGGCGGGCCGTGACTTGAATGCTCATATTCTGGATGAGCTGGGTGCCGAGGTGGTGGTACTGGGCCGCAGCGATGCCTTCGTTCCTGTCGATACTGAGGCGGTCAGCGAGGAAGATCAGGCCAAAGGGCGCTCATGGGCGAAGCAACATAATTTGCATGCCCTGTTGTCCACGGATGGTGACGGTGACAGACCTTTGGTAGGTGATGAGACCGGCACTTGGCAGCGTGGCGACATTGTCGGACTGCTTTGCGCTCAGGCTCTGGATATCGAGGCGCTGGTGGTTCCAGTAAGCTGTAATACAGTGATCGAACAATGTGGTGCTTTCACCAAGGTCGTCCGTACGCGCATCGGATCACCCTATGTGCTGGCTGGTATGGAGGAGTTGCGTGCCAGCTACGCCAAGGTGGCGGGGTTCGAGGCAAACGGTGGTTTTTTGCTCGGCAGCTCTCTCCAAAACGACCAACGCTCACTTGCCGCCTTACCTACTCGTGATGCGTTGCTGCCAGCACTTACGCTAATGGTGGCTGCTGCCAAGCGTGCCATCCCCTTATCTCACCTGTTCGATGAGCTGCCTGATCGCTTTACTGCCAGTGATCGCTTGAAAGCGTTTCCAACCGAAAGCAGTCAGGCCTTATTGACCAAGTGGCAGCTTTCACCGGAATTGATGGAGCAGGCACTTGGGCTACACTCCCCAGTAGATAGTGTGAATACTCTGGATGGATTACGTGCAACGCTTTCCAGTGGAGATATCGTTCATCTACGCCCTTCTGGCAATGCGCCTGAGCTACGCTGTTACTGCGAATCAGGTTCGCCTGAAAAAGCGGCCATGCTGGTGCAGCAGTGCTTGAGTGCTTTACGCAAATTAACGAACTAAGCCCTCCTCTTCCTTTGTGTATCAGTAGGTAACAACAAGAAGCGGGTGCCTCTTATGAGGCACCCGCTTCTTGGGCCTTCCCTGACCAGGAGGTTTATTGAGTATAGCTATAGCGCTTACTTGTAAACCGGGAAGCGGCCACACACCTCTGCCACTTTATCCAACACCTGGGCTTCGATGCCGCTGGTGTCTTCACCCTTGGCCAGCACATCGAGGATATCGCAGATCCAGCCTGCCAGTTGGGTACACTCTTGCTCACCGAAACCGCGGGTGGTCACTGCCGGGGTGCCGATACGCAGGCCGGAGGTGACGAATGGGCTTTGCGGGTCGTTGGGCACGGCGTTCTTGTTGACGGTGATGTGGGCACGGCCCAGGGCAGCATCCGCATCCTTGCCGGTCACGCCCTGCTTGATCAGAGAAAGCAGGAACAGGTGGTCTTCGGTACCGCCCGAGACGATGTCGTAGCCACGCTCGATGAACACGGTTGCCATGGCCTGTGCGTTCTTGACGACCTGCTGCTGGTAGGTCTTGAACTCGGGCGCCATGGCTTCCTTGAAGCAGATCGCCTTGGCCGCGATGACGTGCATCAGCGGGCCGCCCTGGCCGCCGGGGAAGACGGCAGACTGGAGCTTTTTCTCGATCTCGGGGTTGTTTTCCGCCGAGAGGATGACGCCGCTACGGGGGCCACGCAGGGTCTTGTGGGTGGTGGAGGTGACCACGTGGGCGTGGGGCAGCGGGCTGGGGTAGACACCGGCCGCCACCAGACCCGAGACGTGGGCCATATCGACCAGCAGGTAAGCCCCTACTTCATCGGCGATTTCGCGGAATTTGGCCCAATCGACAATCTGGGAGTAGGCCGAGAAGCCCGCAATGATCATTTTCGGCTGGTGCTCACGGGCCAGTTGGGCCACTTGAGCGTAATCGATCAGGCCCTGCTCATCGAGACCGTACTGGATAGCATTGTAGTGCTTGCCAGAGAAGTTGGGCTTGGCACCGTGGGTCAGGTGACCGCCCGCGTCCAGGCTCATGCCGAGGATGGTATCGCCGGGGCTGACCAGCGCCTGGAATACGGCACTGTTTGCCTGAGAGCCGGAGTGCGGCTGCACGTTGACGTAGGTGGCGCCAAACAGCTCCTTGGCGTAATCGATGGCCAGGTTCTCGGCGATATCGACAAACTCACAGCCGCCGTAGTAGCGCTTGCCGGGGTAGCCTTCAGCGTATTTATTGGTCAGCTGGCTGCCTTGTGCTTCCAGGACACGCGGGCTGGCGTAGTTTTCGGAAGCAATCAGTTCGATGTGGGCTTCCTGGCGTGCCACTTCCTTCTGCATGGCATCAAACAGCACATCATCGAATCCGGCAATTGTCATGTCGCGGCTGAACATCGGCGGGAACCTCGTAACGAAACGGTCATCATGGAGAAGCGAGGGAGCCATGATAACCCACTCGGACGCGACTTTCATCGCATCCGTATCAGGTGTTACATGAGCATGTTTCATGTTGGCGGTAGCCTTTACAGGCTGACCAACTGGACAACCGCGCTATTTCAATTCGAAAGTGACGCGTAGGCGCTGACTGCTGCCCAGCGGGTCCATCATGAATTGTTCGAGGGTAAAGGGGTCCGGCAGCGCGATGTGCGTGGTCAAGGATTGGGCGTACCCCCCCATGATATCGACCAGAGCTACCATCAGCTTGGCGACCTGCGGGCCTGCCAGCCTTTCGAACTGGCGAGCCTGTGCCCAGCCTTGCGCCACCATTTGCGAGGTACTGATCCCCTCTTGGGCAGCGAGTTCAGAGGCGAGGCGCGGCAGCAGGCCAGCATCCTTGTAGGCCAGGGTGACATTACCGCCGTGAAGCCTGGCCGTTTCGAACAGGGCTGGGTGTTGCATGGCCTGTTCGATGGTAACGTGCGCTGGCAAGGTCACGGGAAGCTCCATCTGATAGCGCACGTCACCCGCCTCGCTGAGCTGCAAGAAGCCTTCCGACGTCAGCTGCGCTGGTTGGGTCTCGTCATCCCACTCAGAGACACTGCGACCTGCGGCATTCATCTGCCCGCTGCCACCGGTCAATACATTGTTCATTACCTGAAGGTCTTGGCGCTCTTGCGCAGGCGCCAAGCGAATCAGTTGCCCGATATCCAGCGCGGCCCCCTGAAAGCCCATATCGCTGACATAGAGGTTGCCGCTGGCCCAGGCACGCTCCAGCAGCACGCTCCAGCGGTCACCGGTCAGACTGAAGCCGTTCACTTCGGCCCACGCCAGCTGCTCCTCTCCTGGGCGGTCGAGCCCTGCCAGCCCACGCATACTTAGCTCATCCAGCCCCAGCGAAGCGCTAAAGCCGGACGCCAGATCATTGAATTCGGCCTTCAACCCGTGAAGCTCAAAGCGCCCAAGGGCGGCGTCGCTCATCTCTTCCAGCACCAACGCTTGCAAGGTGAGGTAGCCCGTCAGCGCCGCGTCGTTGCCCCACTCTTCCGTCCACTGCTTGGCCAGGGTGCCGTCCAGCCAGACAGACAGCTCACGCAGCTGTAAACCGTGAAGCGGAGCGTCATGGGCAAGCACGCTGGACAACAGGGGCACGGCAGCCCCCGGGCGAGCCAGCGTCATTTCAGACAGGCTCAAGACCGGGTCACGGACGTCAGGCTCAATGATACGTATGCCGTAAAAGGAGACGCTGTCGGGTTGGTCGTAATCGCCCTGCACGTGGTAAGCCTCAATGGTCACCACATCGCCTTGCGCCAAGCGAATCACGATGTGTTCGGCCATCACGCGCTGGCCCTGTTCGCGAAGCTCTCCAATCTCGATGAGCTGTTCGCCGCTCCCCCAAAGGGTTTGCAGGTCTGCCTCCAAACGTGCCACAGACGCATGGGCACCACCGGCACTCAGCAATAAGGCGAAAAGGCTTACACAAAGCGGCATACCACGCGCTGACTTGGAAAACGGAGATAAGAAATGAGAGACGTTAAACGACCGCATGCCGCGAACTCCAATGAAGAGGCGCGTAGCATACACGAAGCCTACCTGGTGAAAAGCGAAGATTGAGCCTACCCAAGCCATCACTCCATGAATTGGCCTCCCACAGGTCAAGAAGTCCTGCTGTGGGTGGAAGCCTCTTGTGGCTGGGAGCTTCTTGTGGCTGGGAGACTCTTGTGGCTGGGAGACTCTTGTGGCTGGGAGACTCTTGTGGGAAATGGGATGGACCCGTCCCTCTGTGCCAAGATGAAGAAGCACTTCATCTAACGTGCGCAGGGCACTGACGG
>NZ_PINZ01000023.1:0-47641 GCF_002810305.1 Halomonas sp. 141 | reverse complement strand
GGTCGTGTCGACGTGAGTAGTATAGCACTGTGCAAATCATCAGCAAGGGCATCCTGCGGATGCCGCGCTATCCATCCGCTCACTAAAAGTAAGCGGTTTTTCGCGCTGATTGATAAAAGCTCCTGACTACGTCGCTGACGATTCGACCATGGTCAACCGTTGAATGTCTGAAGTATGAGGGCAAGGCAGGGCAAGTTAAATCTCCTACAGTAAAAGAGTTGGCCGTGCCTGGCGGCCACTGCGTCACGCTCGAGGAGACTGCCCATGAACAACAAGATTCCGGATACCGTACGCGACATCATGTCCCGCGATTGCTACCGCGTCTCGGGGGAGACGTCCATCACCAACCTGGCGCAAGGCCTGGCGCTGCATCGCCTGCCCGGCGCACCGGTCGTCGATGCAGCCGACCGGCTGATCGGCTTCATTTCCGAACAGGACGTGCTTGGCCGCGTACTGGACAGCATATACCATGACGACGAAGCCCCACTGGTCAAAGAGCTGATGCGCCAGGATGTGCTGACCGCGTCGCCCAACCAGAGCATCACCGACCTGGCTCAGGAGATGCTGGGCAAGAAGCCCAAGATCTATCCGGTGGTCGAACAACAGCGGTTGGTTGGCATCGTCACCCGCCGCGACATCCTGATCGCCCTGTTGACCATTCGCCGTCATTGAGCCGATATTTTCTTGATCGCAAAAAAAACCGCTGCTTGAAAAAGCAGCGGAAGCAAGGGATCGAAAACAATAGCCAGAACAACACTATTAGCGACTGCCATCGCGATGTTGCCTGTACACTCAGACACTTCCCAGAGGAAAAGTTCGCACAAAGGTCAAAATTTTCGTCTTCCCCGGGGTACGCGTATACTGGGCACTCCCCTACTCACCGCGACACAGGGAGCGTGACATGGCACTCTATCTACTGGTCTTTGGCGTTTGCGTCGTGGTGATTGGCGGCGTGCTGCTGGCGCTGATGACCGCCAGCACACCGCGCTATCGCACCGAGCCTCAGGATCTGATCGCTCTGTTCGACAAGGCCCTGGCCAGTCAGGTGAGCGAAACCGAGTGGAACACCATCATTGGCTACCCCATTCGGCATGACGAATACCTGGATAACATACGCCGTCGCGCATCCCACTTGATGGATAGCCACGGCAGGCGCTGGCAGATAGCCCAGGGCAAACCGCTGCTCAACGCCACCGGTCAGGAGGAGCTGCAGGCCCTGCGCGACCACCTGGCGGCCCATACCGCGCTGCGCCAGCGCTAGCCTTGCGTCGTCGAGGAGATCTTCATGCCCAGCACCATTCGCCAAATCCCGCTGGAGAGCGCTACCCGCCACCACGCCCATGACTTTCACCAGATCGTCATTACCCTGTGCGGCTCTTCCGAGTTCGAGATCGAGGGACTGGGCGGACGCGTCAATGCATTTTCCGGCTGTATCGTGCCCGCCAACCACGAGCATTACTACTCCGGCAGCGGCCATAACCGCCAGCTAATTCTGGACCTGCCGGAAGACGCCCCCGCACTGACGGGAGAGCATCGTGAGCTGGTGGCGCTATTCGATGCGCCGCGTTTTTTTGCACTGGACAGCGCATTACGCCACTACCTGACCTTCGTCGAAAGCGAGCTGGCCCGAGGATTCGACAATTCGGCCACCTCCTTTCAACAGGACCGTCTGGCCGCGACGCTGCTGGGGTCGTTGAAAGCCCGCCTGGGGGCCGAGCCATCCGCTGCCCAACGGCGCATCAACCTGCACCAGATCGACCGTTTCATTCGCCGCCATCTGGCCGACGAGCTGCGCGTTGCCGACCTGGCCAGGCTGGCCTGCCTGAGCGAGGCCCACTTCTCGGAACGCTTCCGTGCCCAGACAGGCTTGTCGCCCTGGCAATACGTGCGTCGACAGCGCCTGCACGCCGCTCGGCAGCTGATTCTGCAAAGCCGTCTGCCTTTGACCGATATTGCCATTCAGACCGGCTTTGCCAACCAGAGCGCGCTCTCTCATGCCTTTCGGAGCAGTTACGGCGCGTCGCCTCGCCAGTTGCGCCAGGGCACTGCCAGCGCCACCCTCCCCACGACCAATGGAACGCCGAGCACTGCCTCTGCTGCTGCTCCCTCACGCTAGGCTCGGTTCGGCTGGCACAGGCCGGCATTCCCCTATGACGGCCCGGCAGCGTTGAGAGCGGTGCTGGCAAGTCGTCAACCGCTCTACTAAAGTCGTAACCAGGCGCTTCTTGCCGAGAATTTGACACGTTTTGCCATGAAAACGACATACAACTGACGGGCGCGCGCTCTACATTCGACAACATACTGGGCACCTGCCCTGCTATCACTGTTTTTAAACGCTGGTGAATCCAGCCATTCGCTTCAGCAGCCTGTTTCAGACCTGTCTTACGGGGGCCTCAATGCTTAATGCCAAGAAAATGCGTGACCCAGCCATCTGGCAAACCGACCTTGATACGCTGATGGCGCGTATTAGCGACCACTACATCGTGGATGAGGATGCCTACGTCAGCGAGCTGATCAAGGTACTGAACGCCGACTCGGACGACTTCTCCCGCATCGAAGCCAACACGGCCGCGCTGGTGCGAGAAGTACGCAACATGGATACCGCCGTCGATACCATCGACGAGCTGCTTCAGCAGTACAGCCTGGACACCCATGAAGGCCTGATGCTGATGTGCCTAGCCGAAGCCATGCTGCGCATCCCGGACACCGCCACCGCCGACGCCTTGATCGAAGACAAGCTGGGCCCGGCCGACTGGCAGTCCCACGTGGGCAAGAGCGAGTCCTGGATGGTCAACGCCTCGACCTGGGGCCTGCTGATGACCGGCAAGGTACTGAAGCTGGACCACCCCAAAGAGGGCCAGCCTGCTCACTTCATCAATCGCATGGTCAACCGTATGGGTGAGCCGGTGATTCGCCGGGCGATGATGGAAGCCATGAAAATCATGGGCAAGCAGTTCGTGCTGGGCCGCGATATCAACGAAGCGCTCAAGCGCTCGAAGCCGCTGTTCAACAAGGGCTACACCTACTCCTATGACATGCTGGGGGAAGCCGCCCGCACCCGCGCCGATGCCAAGCGCTACTTCGACGACTACGCCCGTGCCATCGAGCAGGTGGGCAAAGCCTGCAAGACCCTGGGCGACAAGACCCCTGCACCTTCGGTGTCCATCAAGCTGTCGGCCCTGCATCCGCGCTATGAGTTTGGCCGTCGCGAGCAGGTGCTGGCCGAGCTGGTGGACACCGTGATCAAGCTGGTCACCAAGGCGCGCGAGCTGGACGTGGCCGTTACCATCGACGCCGAAGAAGTAGACCGCCTGGAGCTCTCGCTGGAGGTCTTCCGCGCCATTTACCAAAGCAGTGCTGCCAAGGGATGGGGCCACTTCGGCCTGGTGGTGCAAGCCTATTCGAAGCGTGCGCTGCCCGTGCTGCACTACCTGAACCGACTGGCCGACCAGCAAGGCGACGAAATTCCGCTGCGCCTGGTGAAGGGCGCCTACTGGGACAGCGAGATCAAGGAGTCGCAGCAGCTGGGGGTCGATGGCTACCCGGTCTACACGCGCAAAGCATGTACCGATGTGGCCTACCTGGCTTGCGCCCAGTTCCTGCTCTCCGACGACACCCGCGGGCGCATCTTCCCGCAGTTCGCCACCCACAACGCGCATACCGTGACCACGATTCTGGAGCTGGCCAACCAGGACAGCCGCCCGTTCGAGTTCCAGCGCCTGCACGGCATGGGCGAAGCACTGTATGACGCCGCCCTGGCCCGTGCCCCCAAAGGCACCTACTGCCGCATTTACGCCCCGGTGGGCGCCCACAAGGACTTGCTGCCCTACCTGGTGCGTCGCCTGCTGGAAAACGGCGCCAACTCCTCGTTCGTGCACCAGATCGTCGATCCCGAAGTGCCGGTGGAGTCGCTCTGCAAGCACCCCATCGAAACCCTGCGCCAGCAGAAGAGCTTCTACAACAAGCGAATTCCGCTGCCCAAGGACATCTACGGTGCGAAACGCCGCAACTCTCGTGGCGTCAACCTCAATATCCGCAGCCAGTACTATCCGCTGATGGAGAAAATGGCCACGTTCATGGACAAGCAGTACCCCACCCGGCCACTGCTGGCGTTCGACGTGGCCGAAGATGCGGGCAATACCCATCGCGTGACATCGCCCTTTGATCGTCGCCAGACCGTGGGCAGCGTGCAGTGGACCAGCAAGGAGCAGGCGGCCAAGGCACTGGACGCTGCCTGGGAAGCGTTCCCGCGCTGGGATGCCACGCCGGTTGCCGAGCGCGCGGCCATCATTCGCCGCCTGGGCGACCTGATGGAAGAGCACATGGCCGAGCTGATGACGCTCTGCTCCCGAGAGGGTGGCAAGCTGCTCACCGACGGCGTGGACGAGATCAAGGAAGCCGTGGATTTCTGCCGCTATTACGCCATGCGCGCCGAAGAGTCGCTCGGCGAGCCCATCGAGCTGCCTGGCCCCACCGGTGAATCGAACCGGCTATCCATGGGCGGCAAGGGCGTGTTTGCCGCCATCAGCCCCTGGAACTTCCCGGTAGCCATTTTCTGCGGTCAGATCGTCGCAGCCGCCGTGGCAGGCAACACCGTGCTGGCCAAGCCCGCCGAGCAGACCTCCATCGTCGCGCATCGCGTCATCGAGCTGCTTTACGAAGCGGGCATGCCCCGCGATGTAGTGCAGCTGCTGCCGGGCGACGGCCCCACCGTGGGTAGCGTGCTGACCTCCGACCCGCGCATCACCGGCGTGGTGTTCACCGGCGGCACCGATACGGCTCAGATCATCAACCGCGCCCTGGCCGCCCGCGAAAACGCGCCGCTGCCAACCCTGATCGCGGAAACCGGCGGCATGAACGCCATGATCGTGGATTCCACCGCCCTGCCCGAGCAGGTGGTCATGGACACGATCCAGTCAGCGTTCCAGAGCGCCGGGCAGCGCTGTTCTGCCCTGCGTGTGCTTTACCTGCAGGATGACGTGGCCGACCGCGTCATCGAGATCCTCAAGGGCGCCATGAGCGAACTGCGGATCGGTGATCCGCGCGATTTGGGCACCGACGTGGGCCCGGTCATCGATGAAGACGCGCGCAAAGGGCTGCTGGCACATATCGACAAGCTCAAGGGCGAAAACCGGCTGGTCGCCGAAACCCCGATGACCGCCGAGCACACACAGCACGGCACTTTCGTGGCCCCGGTCGCCTTTACCATCGACAGCATCGATGCGCTGACCCGCGAGCAGTTTGGCCCCGTGCTGCACATCGTGCGCTACAAGGCCCGCGAGATCGACAAGGTGATCAACGACATCAACGGCCGGGGGTATGGCCTGACGTTTGGCGTGCATAGCCGTAACGAATCCTTTGCCGCTGAAATAGCGCAGAAAATTCGAGTAGGCAATGTGTACATCAACCGTAATATCATCGGCGCAGTGGTCGGCGTGCAGCCATTCGGCGGTCAGGGCCTTTCGGGCACCGGCCCCAAAGCGGGTGGCCCGCACTACCTGCAGCGCTTCGTGACTGAGAAGACGATCACCAACAACACCGCCGCCCTGGGTGGCAACGCGTCGCTATTGGCGCTAGGGGATGAGTAGAACGCTCATCGACATAAACTAACCTGAACTCCTGAAAAGGATCCGTCTCATGGTTGACAATAATAGCGTGACTGCCTGCGCTGCCACGGCCCCCCCAGGCCGTGCACCAGGCACAGGGAACTCGACATCGATACACCGCCATGACCTTTCCGGCGCCCTGCTTGACGGTTCGAGCCGTGGCCAGCCACTGGCCACGCCGAACCGGCAGGGGAATTAACAACAAGATCAACGTGCCTTGGCCACGCACCGCCAAGGCGCTGACGCTGTCGGAGCCAGGGATGTACGAAAGAGCGGCCAGCATGCGCGGGCTTTCGTAGGTGACCTGACTCCGTTCTGACGAACTGGAGAAGTGTTATGGCTACTGGTGTTTGGATTAGCTTGTTTGGATATTTTGCGCTCATGATCGCCATTGGCATTTATGCCATGCGCAAAGCGACTTCTTCCTCGGAAGATTACATGCTGGGGGGGCGTACCCTCAGCCCACAGGTCGCGGCACTCTCGGCAGGGGCCTCCGACATGAGCGGCTGGCTGCTGCTGGGCTTGCCCGGGGCCATGTTCGTGTCTGGGCTGGGCTCTGCCTGGATCGGCATTGGCCTGCTGGTGGGCGCACTGCTCAACTGGATACTGGTCGCGCCTCGCCTGCGCGAGCAGACCATTCATTACGGCAACGCGATTACCATCCCGGCGTTTCTGGCCAACCGATTCCCGACCCGTGCGCTGGCACTGCGCACCGTGTCGGCCATCGTGATCGTGATCTTCTTTGCCGTGTATACCGCCTCGGGCCTGGTGGCCGGTGGCAAGCTGTTCGAAACGGCCTTTACCGGGGTGTACAACTTTGGCGACATGAGCAACTACGCCATGGGCGTCATCATTACCCTCGGCGTGGTCCTGATCTATACCGTGGTAGGTGGCTTCCTGGCCGTGAGCATGACCGACTTCGTGCAGGGCTGCATCATGATGTTGGCCTTGATCATCATGCCTGCGGTGGTGCTGTTCGGTGACGGCGGCGGTGGTTTCTCACAGGCCTCGGAGACACTCAATAGCGTCGATCCCACGCTGCTCTCCTGGACCACGGGGCTGACGTTCGTGGGCTGGCTGTCGGCGGTGACCTGGGGCCTGGGCTATTTTGGTCAGCCGCATATCATCGTTCGCTTCATGGCCATTCGCTCACAAGAAGACGTGCCTGTGGCGCGTAACATCGGCATGGGCTGGATGCTGGTCTCGCTGATCGGTGCCGTGTCGCTGGGCCTGGCGGGCCGCGCCTTTGCGGTACGTAACGGCCTGGACATCCAGGATCCTGAAACCATCTTCATCGTGCTGGCCAACCTGCTCTTCCACCCGTTGATCACCGGCTTCCTGTACGCGGCGCTGCTGGCAGCGATCATGAGCACCATCTCAAGCCAGCTGCTGGTCTCCTCCTCTTCGCTGACGGAGGACTTCTACCGCCTGTTCCTGCACAAGAATGCCACCGAGCAGCAGTGCGTGGCGGTGGGCCGTGTGTGCGTCGTGCTGGTGGGTATCGTGGCCGCCATCATTGCTTCCAATGAAGACTCGCAGGTGCTGGGGCTGGTCAGTAACGCCTGGGCAGGCTTTGGCGCCGCCTTTGGTCCGCTGATCATCCTCGCGCTGATGTGGCCGCGCACCAACGGTGCCGGCGCGCTGGCGGGCATGATCGTCGGTGCCGCCACCGTGATGATCTGGATTTCGCTGGGCTGGAGCGGCTCCTTCCTGGGTGGCCCGGGTGTCTACGAAATCATTCCCGGATTCATCGCCTCCTTCATCGCCATCCTGGTCGTCAGCAACATGACCGCCGATGCCGGTGAGTACCAGCACATCGAACGCTGATCCTGACCATTACGCCTGGCGACGATTTTTAGCCACGGCTCTTGGCCAGCATGCCAACCTCATCGCCTGCTTCGGCAGGCGGTGAGCATCGGCAAGCAGTCATCCGAGACCTCCTCGTCAAGGCCCCGCCTTGCAGGAGGTCTCTTGCATTGTTGGCCGCTTGCGCACCGCTCTTTGCCTCAGGTCAATAACCCACCGCTTCTGGCTGGTTATAGTGGCGCCATGGATCGCGAACCACTTACCTTAATCATGGTCAGGAGCAACATTATGCGCCCGTTCAAACCCTCTACTCTCATCGCTGCCAGTCTGGCCGCTGCAACGCTGGCCGCTAGCAGCCAGGCCTTTGCCTACGGCGCAGGTGATTTCTTTACCCGCGTGGGCGTGGCACAAGTGTCACCCAAAAGCGACAACGGCGCGCTGGCCGATGGCGCCCTGTCGGTGGACGTTCAGGACAAGACCGACTTCGCCTTTACGCTGGGCTATCGCTTTCATGACAAGATGGGCGTCGAACTGCTGGCCGCACTGCCCTTCAAGCACGACATTGCCCTGAACGGCGAGAACCTTGCCTCGACCAAGCACCTGCCACCCACCCTGACGCTGCAGTATTACCCGCTGGGCGGCACCCAGGCACGGGTTCAGCCCTACATTGGCGCCGGTATCAACTACACGCGCTTCTCGGACGAACAGCTGGCGATTGGTGAGTTGGACCTGGACGACTCCTGGGGACTGGCAGGCCAACTGGGTATCGACCTGCTGATCGACGGTAACTGGGCGCTCAATGCCGCCGCCTGGTATCTGGACATCGATACGGACGCCACGGTGAATGGCGCCGCAGCGGGCACCGTCGAAATCGACCCCATTGTGGTCATGGCGGGTCTCAGCTACCGCTTCTAGAAGATGCGGGGCTACCCATCCAACCAAACAGGCCCGGGGCATTTGCTCCGGGCCTGTTTGGTTGAGAAGCACGGCAGCGCCGCGCTGGCGGCTACCTGTTCAGTTGTCCGTCACCAGCTGGTCGACTCTTTCCATGGCGCGAATGACCAGCACCTGGTCGCTGGCGCGCACTTTCTCCTGCATCAGATAAGCGGCCATGGCGGGCGCTACCTCACACCTGGCGGGCAGGGTCGCCTGGGCCTCGACCAGTGCGGTCAATCGGGCCACGAACACATAGCGCACCCACTGGGGCAGCGACATGGTATCCACACAAAAGGGCTCCTGACTGGCAAACGCGCTCGCCTCTGGAAGAGGGGTGCGCCATAGGTTGGCGGCTTTCATCGCGGCTTCAAGCTCAAGAAGCGCGGTTTGAAGCTGTTGATGGACGCTCATAAACAGTCTACTCATAAGGAATGGTCGGCGTGATTATCCCAACTCTGTGGGTAACTTGCCACCGAGAGGCATGGCCAACGCGTTTATGCACAGATTCACAGAAAACCTGCAAGAGACTGTGGATAAACTATGGAAAGGTGTCGCAACGGCTACTCCCACGGGGCTTGGGGAATGTTGCTCACTTTTTGACCACCGCGACGATAAGGTATGGTTTTATCAACGGTTACGGCTGACAGTGACCGAGCATCAAGGTAGAGTGCACGCTTGAAATGCGGAAGGATGTCATGCAACCAATTACTACCCTCGATGAGTTCTTTACCCGCAACGGTGCCGACGTGACGCTCTACCATATGGGGCGTCGTGTGGTGCCCTGCTCGCGGGATACCCTGCGCGGCTTCGAGCAGGCCGAGCACGCCTGGCCCGAGCCCTGGCTGGGTCAGGCGCGTCTGGGCATCGTGTTTCGGCTGGGTGCGATGCCTGAACCGGCTATTTGGTTCCTCGCCCTGCCGCTGGACGAGCAGGGCATGCTCTCGCCTGCACAGCGGGATGGCTTCATCAATCGCCTGCTGGAAACCCTGGGGCGTAATGCCCTGGCGTCAGAGCAGCAGGCATTGACACCTGACGCCAGTGCTAACGTGGATGACCTGATGAAGGACAACCCACTGGCTTTCACGCCCGACGTTACCTTTCAGGCCATGCTCAATGCCCGTGCAACGCAGCAGCTGGGATTACCTGCCAGTCAGCATCTGGAGCCGGTAGAAGCGTATTTGAGCGGCCAGCAGTCGATCGATTGGCAAGCGCTGGGCGTGCAGGGTCTGGCCGATTTCACGGTTCGCATGGATGACGATGCCGCCGAAGCGCTGGCCAAGCGGTTTTCCGAGTTGCCTGTCAACGTTATCCATGCGCTATGCTACTGCCTTGAACATCGGCCTTTACAAACGTGCTTGCTGGTGGCCCTGCAGGCCCGCGGCGAACAGGCCGCCAGTGAAGGAGACGTGGAAACCTTGTGCGCCTGCGTGCGAGCGGTGGGCAGCTCACCAGAACCCACGGCAGGCGATTGGTACACGAGTTTACTTCAGGATAGCGCTGCCTGCGGCCCTGATCTGATGGCCGCCATGGCCGGGCGCGGTTGGCAACTGCTGGAAGACGAGAGACGCCTGCCGCTGTTCCTGAACAGGCTGGCCGCAGACGAGCGTGCCGATTTTGCGGCCGTCGTGCGTGATATTGCCCTCGTTCCCAGGCTGCGCTTACCGGTCATGCTGACCCTGCGTGACGCACCTGTCGACTCACCCATGCAGGCACGTCTGGCAGGCCTGATGCCACGCCGCGCATAAATTCGTAACAGGTGACGGTCATCATCATGCTGTTCTTCTGCTCTTATTATCTCAGGAGTCACCCGTGAAGGAATTACCCTATCAGGCCAAGGCCGTGATTGGCCGCCGTGAAATGGTCACGCTGACCGACCTGGGGCTTCATCTGTGCTGCAAGGCCGATACCGGCGCGCGCACCTCTGCCCTGCATGCCGAAGAGATCGAAACGGAAGAAGATGCCCATGGGCAGCTGTGGGTCAGTTTCGTCACCCACAGTGGCGGCCCCGAGACGCCGGGGCATCGTTATCGTCTACATTTACATGATAGAAGACGGGTGACCAGCTCGAATGGGCACAGCGAATGGCGCTACGTCATTCGCACACAGATGGAACTGGGCCAGCTCAGCTTTCCCGTCGAACTTACCTTGACCGACCGCAGCAATATGCGCCACCCCATGCTATTGGGCAGGCGCGCCATGCGTCGTTTGTTAGTCGCACCCGGCGCTGCCTTTTTGCACGGCGAGCCTTGAATACACTTAATACGCCTTTTCTGTTTTGGCCCGGAGCCCTGCATGCATATTGCCCTACTTTCGCGTAACCGCAATTTATACTCGACCCGCCGCCTGGTGGAAGCCGCTGAGCAGCGCGGCCATACGGCCCGGGTGGTGGACACCCTGCGCTGCTACATGAGCATCGCCTCCCACCACCCCTCGATTCATTACAAGGGGGCTGAGATCGAGCCCTTCGATGCGGTCATCCCCCGCATCGGCGCCTCGGTGACTTTCTACGGCTGCGCCGTGCTGCGCCAGTTCGAAATGATGGGCACCTACGTGATCAACGACTCGGTCGCCATCACCCGCTCCCGCGACAAGCTGCGCTCGCTGCAGCTACTTTCCCGCAAGGGGCTGGGGCTGCCCATCACCGGCTTCGCCCACTCGCCAGACGACATTCCCGACCTGATCACCATGGTCAAGGGGGCGCCGCTGGTCATCAAGCTGCTGGAAGGCACTCAGGGCATTGGCGTGGTACTGGCCGAGACCAACCAGGCTGCCGAGTCGGTGGTGCAGGCGTTCATGGGCATGAAGGCCAACATCATGGTGCAGGAGTACATCAAGGAAGCCAAAGGCGCCGACATTCGCTGCTTCGTGATTGGCGACAAAGTCGTGGCGTCCATGAAGCGCCAAGCGGCCGAAGGCGAATTTCGCTCCAACCTCCACCGTGGCGGCACGGCCAGCGTAATCCGCATTACCCCTGAAGAGCGCTCCACCGCCATCCGGGCAGCCAAGGCCATGGGCCTGCGCGTTGCCGGTGTCGATCTGCTGCGCTCCAACCATGGGCCGGTGATCATGGAGGTCAACTCTTCTCCTGGGCTGCAGGGAATCGAGAGCGCCACGGGCAAGGACATCGCGGGCATGATCATCGAACATATCGAAAAAAACGCAACACCTGCCCGAAAAGCGCCCCCCAAGCCTAAAGGCTAACGTCCAAAGGTAAAAATAATCCGCATTAGGGGTGGCAAATCAACGCTGCCACCCCCACAATCTGCGTCACCGAAGGAGGTAGACGCTCATGTTTCTCGACAATCGCCAAGTGGCGATGGACAGCGTGCTGGAAGCGCTGGCCGATAGCATTGATTATTTCCAGGACAATATCGAACGCCTGCGCCCCTCGCTGCGCGACGCGCTGAAGCCTCACTACACGGCTCGACTGAAACAGATGCGCAAGCTGCAGGAGTTGGCCCGTGCCCATCTGAAAATGCTTCCCAGGGATGCCGACGTGGAGCGCGATGACTTTCTGTGGCTGTGGAGCCGCCTGAAAAGCTTCGTGGGCAACGATAGTCAGGTTCTGATCAATGAACTGTTGGAACAAGAGCGTGTCTTGATGCAAGCCCTCTCGACCCTGTTTACCCACCCGCTGCCCGACCCCATCGAACCCGTTGTGGAAGAGTGCATGCAGGGCTGCCGTAAATTGATCCGCGAGCTGTATAGCCTGCAAAAGCGCAAAGCTCGCCGCTAAGCGCTCCTTTCGCGCACCTTCAAGGAGCCGCCGACGGCTCTAGCTGCCGCGCTGGCTCTCCGAGCAGAGGGAGTTCCGGATAGAGCAGGCGCACGCCTTCCAGGTCGATCAGCACATCAGTGGTCACGGGTGGCGGCTCCAGAGGCAATCGATCACGGCTCAGCACGATAGGCTCGGCTGGCCCCAGAAAGTGAGGCTCCCTGCCCCACAGGTACAGATCCCCTAGCGTCGCCATACGCGCCAGCCACTCACGCACCTTGAGCCGCCACTCGCCCGCCGAGGGCTGCTCTTCGGCCACACAACCCGTCACGTCCATGCCCAGCGAACGGCCGATAAAAATCGCTCGTGGCAAGTGCCAGCTCTGGGTCACCAACAGCGCCTGCTCCAACTGAAACACATGCCGCGCTCGCACCATGGTGTCGTAGGTACTGAAGCCCGCGAAATCCATGGTCAACCTGTCGGCCGGCACGCCTCGTCGATAAAGGTCGCGCCACATGGCTCGGGGCTCGTTGTAGGCCTGGGTGCGGTTATCCCCGGAGAGCAGCAGATGCTGCACGCGCTCATCGGCTATCAGGCGCGCCGAGGTGCGCATACGCGCATGAAAATGAGGGTTACGCAGCCCGCTACGTGTCCAGTGAGAGGTGCCAAAAACGATAGCGACATCCGTTGGACGGCACTCTTGCAGCTGCGTATGGATATAGCGTGAGGTGCTCAGCAGTACCCAGGCGTTGCCTGCCGCCAATAGCAAAGCCGCCAGCAGCACCATGGCTACCAGCGACAGCAGACAACGTTTTACCCAACGAAATAACAGGCTGTGCATCCAGCTCCCCAGCAGGGGTTAGAACATGCCGAGCTCAAGCTTGGCTTCATCGCTCATCATGTCACGACTCCAGGCGGGGCTGAAGACGATCTCGGTATGCACCTTGCTGATCTGCGGCGCCCCCAGAATCTTGTTGCGCGCATCAGCGGCAATCACGTCGCCCATACCGCAGCCAGGCGCGGTCAGCGTCATGCGGATGGTGACGATGCGCTCACCGCTGATCAAGCGTTCGATACGGCATCCGTATACCAGCCCCAGATCGACGATATTGACCGGAATTTCCGGATCGAAACAGGTACGCAGCTGATCCCAGACGAACTGCTCGATCTCGTCATCGCTGGCTGACTCGGGCAGCGTGGGCCGCGGCAATGGTTCCAGCCCCAGCGCATCGAGATTGCGACCCTCGATGAGATACAGCCGCCCCTCGAACCCTACGCTGACCGTGCTGCCTTTCGCCTGCATGACACTGACAACGCTATCTTCTGCCAGCGTATCCGTCTTGCCGAACGGAATGGCAATGGCTTCTACATCACGCTGTAGCGGCAGTTTCTGGCCTCGTTCGAGGCTGGCCACTTGCTCGATATCCATAGATGTCCTTAGCGTACCATTTGGATCACACGGTTCAGCGCCGCAACGAACGCATCGACCTCTTGCAGGGTATTATACGCTGCAAACGAGGCGCGACAGGTAGCCTCGACGCCAAAATGGTGGAGCAGCGGCTGCGCACAGTGATGCCCCGTACGAATCGCCACACCCAGCTGGTCGATCAATAGCCCGATATCCTGGGAGTGGGCACCGTCCACCACGAACGACAGCACCCCCGCCTTGTGCGGCGCCGTGCCTAGAATGCGCAGTCCGTCGATATGGCTGACGGCCTGAGTGGCATGGGTCAACAGCACGGCTTCCCAGTCGCCAATGGCCTCGACCCCTACGTCCTCCATCCACTGCAGCGCACGCCCCAACGCAATCACTTCCGCAATGGCAGGCGTACCGGCCTCGAACTTGTGGGGAATGTCCGCGAAGGTCGTGCCCACGTCGAACGAGACGGTCTTGATCATCTCACCGCCACCCTGCCAGGGCGGCATGGCCTCCAGCAACGCCGCCTTGCCATACAGCACGCCCACGCCCGTGGGGCCATACACCTTGTGGCCAGAGAAAGCGTAGAAGTCGGCGTCGATGTCCTGAACATCCACTTTTTGATGCGGCGTCGCCTGGGCACCGTCGACCAGAATCAGTGCGCCCTGCTGATGGGCCAACGCGGCCATTTCCTTGACTGGGTTGATGGTCCCCAGCGCATTGGACACATGATTCACCGCCACCAGCCGGGTCCGCTCGTTGAGCAGGGCTCGATAGGCGTCCATGTCCAGCGCACCATGAGCGTCTACCGGGATCACCTTGATGGTGAAACCACGCTCTGCGGCCAACAATTGCCAGGGCACGATGTTGGAGTGGTGCTCCAGCATAGAGATGAGCACTTCGTCGCCCGCCTGCAGCTGGCTTCTGCCCCAGCTCTGGGCGACCAGATTGATCGCCTCTGTGGTGCCCCGGGTGAAGATGATCTGGCGAGCATCTTCGGCATTGAGAAAGTCCCTGGCGCGATGACGTGTCGCTTCGAACGCGGCCGTGGCCTCATCCGCCAGGGTGTGCAGCCCACGGTGGATGTTGGCGTTGTAGCGAGCGTAGTAGTCGCCAAACACGTCGATGACCGCCTGGGGAGTCTGGCTGGTAGCAGCATTGTCCAGATAGACCAGCGGCTTGCCGTGCACTTCCCGCTGGAGCACGGGGAATTCGCGGCGCAGGGCCTCGATATCGTAGGCGGCTGTGCTGGCCGTGGTCGCTTTCTCAATCACGCTCTGGGGCATGGGGGACTCCTTGATTAATCGTTCAGCGCAGCCGCTGCTTCCACCAGCCCTGCCAGGTTGAAGCGCTCGGGCAGCTTGCCTGCCACCGCCAGCTCGACTCGCTCGGCAATGGCATCCAGCGTGACCTGTTCCAGCACTTCACCGGCAAAGGCCAGCGTCAGCAGGCCGCGCGCCGTGGCTTCGTCGATACCCCGTGTACGCAGCGCATAGACGGCTTCTTCATCCAGCTGGCCCGTGGTGGTGCCGTGGGAGCACTTGACGTCATCGGCGTAGATTTCCAACTCCGGCTTGGCGTTGATTTGCGCGCGGTCGGAGAGCAGCAGGTTCTGGTTGCTCTGGAAGCCTTCGATTTTCTGGCTGTCGCGCTTGACGTATACCCGGCCGTTGAAGACGCCCTGCGCGCGGTCATCCAGAATGCCCTTGTAGTTCTCGTTGGAGAACGTCAGCGGCGCGTTGTGGTTGACCTTGGTGTGGTTATCCACGTGCTGGCGACCCTGACCGAAGAACAGCCCGTACAGGTTGCTTTCGGCGCCCTGGCCGTCCAGCTCGCAAATCAGGTCGTTGCGCACCAGCGCACCGCCCAGATTCAGGTTGTAGGAGGTGTAGCGGCTGTCGCGACTCTGCTCCACGTGGATACTGGCAATGTGCAGATCGCCCAGCGGAGCTTCCTGAAGCTTGTAGTGGTTGAGGATCGCACCACGGTCCAGCATCAGCTCACCGACCACGTTGGTGAAGTTGGCAGCATCGGCTTCCCCCACGTAGTGCTCGATCAGCGTGGCCTCACTGCGCCCAGCCGCTTCGACCAGCACCCGCGGGTGGCTCATGACCGGCGCTCCGGCCCGTGAGAGAAACTGCAGCAGAATCGGCTTTTCCACTACCGTGCCGGGCGCAATACGCACCACGGCACCTTCTTCCACGAACGCGGTGTTGAGCGCCGAGAAGGGCGAGAATTCCACGCCGGTCAAACGACCCAACGGGCCACCCACCGCTTCATGGTTGTCGCTGAGCGCTTTGGAGAGCGGCATGACCTGCACGCTGGAAGGCAGGCCTTCCAGGTCAGACAGCGCCGCCGAAAATACGCCATCGACGAAGGTCAGGCGATAGGCTTCCAGTGGCAGCGTCAGCGCAGCCGCCTGCGCCTGGGAGAACTCGGCGTTATCGGCCAGGGCGAAATTTCCCTGAGCAATGGCGCGTACGTCGGTGTATTTCCACTCTTCATCGCGACGGGTAGGAAAGCCCATCGCCTCGAAGCGTGCAGCCCCCGCCTGACGGCGTGCGGCCATCCAGCTGGGCTCTGCGCCACGCTGTTGGCTGCGCGCCGCCAGCGTATCCAGAAAGGTTTGTGTCTCGCTCATGCCACGGACTCCTCGATGCCTTCGTAACCATTGGCCTCCAGCTCTTTGGCCAACGCCGCATCACCGGTCTTGACGATACGACCATCCATCAGGACGTGGACCTTGTCGGGCACGATGTAGTCCAGCAGGCGCTGGTAGTGCGTGACCAGCAGAATGGCACGCTCTTCGGCGCGCAGGCTGTTGACCCCATCGGCCACCACCTTCATGGCGTCGATGTCCAGGCCGGAGTCGATTTCGTCCAGCATGGCCAGCTTGGGCTGCAGCACCAGCATCTGAAGGATTTCGTTACGCTTCTTTTCACCGCCGGAGAAACCTTCGTTGACCGCGCGCTGCAGGAAGCTGGCATCCATTTTCATGAAGTTCAGCTTCTCTTTGACCAGCTTCATGAACTCTGGGGCGGGCATCTCGCCTTCACCACGGGCAGCGCGCTGCGCGTTCAGCGCCGACTTCAGCAGGTAAATGTTCTTCACCCCCGGAATCTCAACGGGGTACTGGAAACCCAACAGCAGGCCTGCCTGGGCGCGCTCTTCGATTTCCATTTCCAGCACGTCCTGGCCTTCGAAGGTAATGGTGCCTTGGGTGACTTCGTAGCCATCCTTGCCCGCAATGACCGCTGACAAGGTGGATTTACCCGCGCCGTTGGGGCCCATGATGGCGTGCACTTCACCGGCATTGATGGTGAGCGTCAGGCCTTTCAGAATCTCTTTGCCGTCGACGGTGACGTGTAAATCATTCACTTGCAACATAGTAATCGCCTTTTAAAAAATAGGGGGATGCCTGCGCGGTTAGCCCACCGCACCTTCAAGAGTGACGTTCAACAGTGCTTCCGCTTCTACCGCAAACTCCATCGGCAGCTCCTGGAAGACATCCTTGCAGAAGCCGTTCACGATCATGCTCACCGCATCTTCTTCCGAGATGCCGCGGCTCTGGCAGTAGAACAGCTGGTCTTCACCGATTTTCGACGTGGTGGCTTCGTGCTCGATGGTCGCCGTGCTGTTGCCGATTTCCTGGTACGGGAAAGTGTGGGCACCGCACTTGTCGCCAATCAGCAGCGAATCGCACTGGGTAAAGTTACGTGCGCCTTTGGCGCGCGGGCCGATCTTGACCATACCGCGATAGGACTGATCACTCTTGCCCGCCGAGATGCCCTTGGCCACGATGTAGGAGCGTGTGCCCTCACCGATATGGATCATCTTGGTGCCGGTATCCGCCTGCTGGCGCCCGTTGGTCACGGCCACCGAGTAGAACTCACCGATGCTGTCCTTGCCGCGCAGCACGCAAGAGGGGTATTTCCAGGTAATCGCCGAGCCGGTTTCCACCTGCGTCCAACTGATACGCGAGCGCTCACCACGGCAGTCGCCGCGCTTGGTCACGAAGTTGTAGATACCCCCCTTGCCCTCTTCATCACCGGGGTACCAGTTCTGAACGGTAGAGTACTTGATGTAGGCATCATCCAGCGCCACCAGCTCGACCACCGCCGCGTGCAGCTGGTTTTCGTCGCGCATGGGCGCCGTGCAGCCTTCCAGATAGGAGACCTGGGCACGGCTTTCACAAATGACCAAAGTGCGCTCGAACTGCCCGGTATTGGCCGCGTTGATACGGAAGTAGGTGGACAGCTCCATCGGGCAAGTGACGCCTTCAGGCACGAAGACGAACGAGCCGTCGGTGAACACCGCAGAGTTCAGCGCAGCGAAGTAGTTGTCGGCGACCGGTACGACGGTGCCCAGATACTGCTTGATCAGCTCCGGGTAGTCGCGGATGGCTTCCGAGATGGAGCAGAAAATGACCCCGGCTTCCGCCAGCTCTTTCTTGAACGTGGTAGCTACCGACACCGAATCGAATACCGCATCGACCGCCACGCCTGCCAGGGCAGCACGCTCGTGCAGCGGGATACCCAGCTTCTCATAGGTTTCCAGCAGCTTGGGGTCTACCTCATCGAGGCTTTGAGGGCGGTCTTCCGGGCGCTTTGGCGCGCTGAAGTAGGAGATCGCCTGATAATCGATGGGCGGATAGTTGAGGTGTGCCCAGGAGGGCTCTTCCATTTTCAGCCACTGACGATAGGCATCCAGACGCCACTCCAGCATCCATTCCGGCTCGCCCTTCTTTTTGGAAATGAAGGCGATGGTGTTTTCATCCAGGCCAGGTGGCAGTGTGTCGCTTTCGATATCGGTGACAAAGCCATCTTTGTACTCGCGACGAACCAACTGTTCCATTTCTTCGCTTGCCATGGTGATACCCTCCGGGCAGTTGGGTGGCGAGTTGAGCTCGCCGTCAATATGAGTGAATGTGGTTGCGACTTACGCGGAAGCCGCCGATAGCGTAATGCTTTGAATGGGTAGCTGAACGGGCAGCTTGATGGGAGCAGTGTCGGCGAGGTGCGCCAGGGTGACGCTCTCCAGCAGCGTACGAATGGCCAGGGATACGCGCTGCCAGTTGTCGGCCACACCGCAGGTAGCCACCAGGTCGCACTCGCCTTCCGCCTGGCTGCACTCGGTCATGGCCACGGGGCCTTCGATGGCGCTGATGATATCGGCGGCGGTAATCCGCGAGGCGGGGCGTGCCAGCCGATACCCGCCCTGAGCACCGCGCTGGGACTCCAGCAACCCGGCTTTAACCAGCATTTTAAGCGTCTTGCTCACAGTCGGGTGCGGCAGCTGAACGGCTTCGGCCAGATCGGCGGCGGCATGGGAAGTGTTCGGATGGCGCGCAATTTGCGCCATCACCACCGCCGCATAGTCGGTCAGCCGAGAAAGCTTGAGCATGGTGACTCCCGTGTGTGATGACCCGTGTGATTTAAAGGCTTACCCGTCAATTGGGGACCATTTTAGTCCTGTATAAAAATGATGTGAAGCCCTTCTGCAAAATCCTTCGCAAAAGTCACCACTTCCTGACACGTTCGCCGCTGATAACATCAAAAAAGCCAATCATTCTCATTCAGAAAAGCTATGACAGCCTGTCAAGAAAACGCCCGCGAACTGATCGCAGGCGTTGGGGGTCAGGCTTTCTTGACGAACATGGACTTCAATTTCATCGGGCCAATACCATCTATCTTGCAGTCGATGTCGTGATCACCGGACACCAAGCGGATGTTCTTGACCCGAGTGCCCACCTTGACCACCAGCGAGCTGCCCTTCACCTTGAGATCCTTGATCACGGTCACCGTGTCGCCATCGGCTAGCGGGTTACCGTTGGCATCCCGGATACCGGAGCTGGCTGATTCGGTTTCCTCTTCACCATTTTTCGACCACTCATGGCCACACTCCGGGCACACGAATTGCAGGCCGTCGTCATAAGTGAATTCAGAGGCGCAGGCGGGACAGTTGGGAAAGTCACTCATGAAAAGGCTCCATCGCTATCAGGATATCTACAGGGCGTAGAAAGCGGTGGAGCCTACACGGCTTGAGCACAATGCTCCAGCCTGAAGAGAGAGGTCAGTCGCGCTGGTAGGTACCGACCAGCCGATTCATGCCCAGCAGGTGCGGCTCGACGGCACGCAGCAGCTCGGGCAGCGTCAGCCCTTCGGGAAGCGTGGTTGCCTGGTCCAGCGCCAGTACCCAGAAATAGTAGAGGTGGCTACCATGGCCTTCCGGGGGCATTGGGCCGCCATAGCCGGGCTTGCCGAAATCGGACATGCCCACGGTTCCTTGGGTGGTATTCTCTTCCAGCGACGTCATATCGCCCGGCAAGTTATACAGCACCCAATGTACGAAACCGTAGCTGCCCTCTTTCACCAACGGGGCATCGGGATCGTGACAGATCACCGCATAGCCCTGGGTTCCTTCAGGTGCACCCTGCCAGGCCAGGTCGGGTGAGATGTCCTCGCCTTCACCGGTGTGTTTGGCGGGAATGGCCTGATGCTGGCCAAAGGCGGTGCTGCTGACCTGCATGGAAGATAGTGCAAATCCCATTGTCATCTCCAAGTCGTCGTTCGTAGGTTCAACTCATCAATGTAGCCAGGCCCTTAACCTAAATCCAACGCCGCCGCATGACGCTGCTGCCACTCTTCGACGAGGCGCCGATTGTCGGCATTCATGCGCTCGTCCAGCACCCCCGGCAGCTGCACGGACTCGCCGCGGGTCTTGAAAGTGATCAGCGGATCTTGCGTGGCCAGGTGCAGGGCATATAGCACCAGCATCAGCTCGTAGGCATCCTGAGTATTGAGCCTGGCCAGCAGAAGTGGCACTGCGGGCGCCCCGATCTCACCCAGCCGCTCAGCGGCGATGTACCAGGGGCGAGGGTTATCCGGACCACCATATTGCGAAACGAAACTGCGGTCTGCCAAGCGGCTGACATAGTAAGCCGCTTCTTCTTCAGGGCTGGCCAGCAGCGGCGGCACCCAATCCGTGACCGGCGAGGTGGACGCACGCGTGGCCGAGGGTGTCACGGGCGATACCGCAGGCTCCATCGTCGAAGGAGACTCCCCTGCGCTACTGGAGGGCGAGGACTGGCCTGCACACCCCACCAACAGCAGCACGGCTGCCCATGCTGCCGCTTTCCCCACGCGCTTCCCCGCCACCTTCCCTACTCTCTTCCCCACGCTCCTGGCCTGCAGATACATGACTCGCTTCCCTTGTTGAGCTTTCAACAGATTGTCCCTTTATCTTGATACTCGTCCCATGCCTGGACCCGGAGTGAAGTAAATCCTGGCATGAGCTCTTGCCCGAGGAGAATCCATAGCTCAGATAGTTTACCCATACGCCACGGCCGCTCACGGCATGCGAGAAGCCTGGATTCATAAAATAAACGTAGCACTTTAAATCACACGGTAGAAGCGCTGCATCATCAATCGCCGATCACGGCGATGAAGCAATGCCAAAAGGCGGGGTGCCCTGCGTTCCCAGCGCTCGGTGGGATCCAGGGTACAGACGGGCGCTGACTTTAACGGCGGTCCAGCTGGCAATTCACCTTGCCGCCGCAACTATTTAAAAAACATGTTTTTTGTGACCTTATAGTACAATTGTTTTTAAAAATTCAAAATCGACATATCGCAAAAAATTTAGCAAAATGCTAATTTGTAAACCATGAGTACACCTAAAGAAAAAAAGCTAAAGAAAGTGCTTGAAGCCATCCCGTCAGGGTTCATGGTCGATACCGCATGGCTCGAACGCCACGGTATCAGCCGTTTCCTTGCGCGGAAGTACGTTGTTAACGGCTGGCTTGAGCGCGTTAACCGCGGCGTTTTCCGGCGCCCTGCGCCGAACGCAACAACCTCTGGCGCAATCGATTGGAAAACTTGCCTGCTTTCCATGCAGCATATTATGCGCCATAACATCCATGTGGGTGGCACAACGGCACTTGCCCAACAGGGCTACGATCACTACCTGCGTCTAGGTAGCAGTGCGCCTGTCTGGGTATATGGCAACGCCACACCCAACTGGCTAAGCAAACTGCCACTGAACGCCCCCATCGTGACTCGCAACACTTCACTATTCGCTGACCCGTCCGTCGGGCTTGCCAGAAACAACATCAACGCCGAAGACACGCTGCCATGGGACTGGATGCTCAACATGTCGGCACCCGAACGGGCGATTATGGAAGCCATGGACGAATTGCCCGACCATGAGAGTTTTCATAACCTTGATATGCTATTCGAGAGCTTGACGACACTGCGGCCAAAAACAGTGGCAGCGTTGCTGCACAGTTGCAAGAAGATCAAGGTCAAGCGGTTGTTCTTTGTCTTTGCGGATCGCCATGACCACCCTTGGCGCAAGCGTCTCGATCCTGCAGAGTTCAACCTTGGCAGTGGCGACCGCGCACTGTTAAAAGGGGGCAAGATACATCCGCGCTATCGCATCATGGTGCCGGAAGCGTTTGTAAAGGCGGAGGTAAATGATGGCGCGTGAAACCTATGAAGCGCAGGTCGCGCTCCTCGTGCGCATTCTCCCGCATGTGGCGCAGGAGGATGTATTCGCGCTGAAGGGAGGCACCGCGATCAATCTGTTCTATCGAGACCTTCCACGCTTGTCAGTCGATATTGACCTGACCTACCTTCCGGTGAAAGATAGAAACGACAGCCTTTCCGAAATCAATGACGCGATGGATCGCATCGCGGCTGCCATTGAAGGCCGTATCGCCGGAGCCAAAACACAGCGTATAAAGGGCGGAGGCAGTGGCGCCACTCGTGTTCTTGCTCGCACGGGCGGCGTTGAAATCAAGATCGAAACCTCGCCAGTCACACGCGGCGTCGTACATGATCCTGAAACGCTCTCCATCGCCAGCGCCGTTGAAGATGAGTTCGGTTATGCCGATATGCAAATCGTCTCTTTCGAAGATCTATTCGGCGGCAAGCTACACGCCGCCTTGGATCGCCAGCATCCGCGCGATCTTTTTGATGTGAAGCTGCTCTACGATAACGAAGGCCTGACGGACGACCTATTTCGGACCTTTCTGATCTACATTGCGAGTTCGTCACGCCCCGCTCACGAACTGCTGAACCCTAACTTGCTCGATATTGACAAGCCTTATGCCCAAGAATTTGAGGGCATGACCAGGGCTCACCTCAGCCTCGATGAACTCTTGCACACGCGTAAACGTTTGATTACAGACATTCAGTCACGTTTCGATGAGAGCACCAAGCGATTCTTGCTAAGCCTACATGACGGTGCGCCCGATTTTGATGCCATTGATCGCCCTCAGGCGGCGGGCCTGCCAGCTGTGCGCTGGAAGCTCGTTAATCTGGAAAAGCTGAAAAACGAAAACGCGGCCAAACATGCCGAACAGCGTCATGAGCTGAAAGTGCTGCTGGGATAAGGAGTGCAGGGCGGAATCTTGAAGCTCTGGCTTCCCGGCCTGCCATTCTGTCATCCCTGTACATCGCCAATCGCCACTGCGCAGGTCCTTGCCATGAAACAGCTATTAATCGTCGCTCACGCCCCTTCCGTCAATACCCAGGCCTTGAGGGAAGCTGCCAGGCGAGGGGCAGAGCACCCCGATCTCGAGCATGTCGTCTGTACGGTGAAAACTCCCTTCGAAGCAGGCCCCGCCGACCTACTGGCCTGCGATGCCGTTCTGCTCGGCACCACCGAAAACCTCGGCTACATGAGCGGTGCCCTGAAGGATTTTTTCGACCGTAGCTACTACCCAGTACTGGATGAGAAGCAGGGCTTGCCCTGTGCGCTCTACATTCGCGCTGGCCACGATGGCACGGGCACCCAGCGAGCCGTGGAAAGCATCGTGACCGGGCTGCGCTGGCGCTGGGTTCAGCAACCGGTGGTCTTACGAGGCGAGTGGCAGGAGACATTTGCCACACAGGTCGAGGAGCTGGCCATGACGCTAGCGGCCGGGCTGGATAGCGGCATGTTTTGATGCCGTATTAGCGCCCCCTTCCAAACGGCAAAACGGCACCCTAAGGTGCCGTTTTGCGATCACATGGCTGCCGGGCGGTTATTTCAAACGCTCGAACACCGTGGCAACGCCCTGGCCCATACCGATACACATGGTCGCCAAACCCAAGGTGGTATCGCGCTGCTGCATCACGTTGAGCAGCGTGGTACAGATCCGCGAACCGGAGCAGCCCAGCGGGTGGCCCAAGGCAATGGCACCGCCGTTCAGGTTGACCTTTTCGTCCATGGCATCGAGGAAGCCCAGGTCCTTGAGCACCGGCAGCCCTTGGGCAGCAAACGCCTCGTTGAGCTCGACGGTTTGAATATCCGCTGCCGACAGGCCAGCGGCTTTCAAGGCCTTTTTGGACGCGGGTACCGGGCCGTAGCCCATGATGGAGGCATCACAGCCTGCCACACCGGTCGACAGCACGCGGGCAATCGGCTCCAGCCCCAGCGCCTGGGCACGCTCGTAGCTCATCACCGCCATGGCGGAGGCCCCCACCGACAGCGCCGATGAAGTACCGGCCGTGACGGTGCCACTGCGGGGATCGAACACCGGCTTCAGGTTCGCCATGGACTCCAGGCTGGCATCGGCACGGATCACTTCGTCGTTTTTCACCAATACCTTGAAGCCGCGCTGGTCGTGGCCTTCGACACCGATGATCTCGTTATCGAAGTAGCCCTTCTCCATGGCTGCCTGGGCGCGCTGATGCGAGCGTACGCCGAACTTGTCCTGGTCTTCGCGGGAGATGCCGTGCATCTTGCCCAGCAGTTCGGCGGTCAGGCCCATCATCATGGCCGCCTTGGCAGCGTACTTGCTGGCTGCCGGGTTCACGTCCACGCCGTGGGCCATGGGCACGTGCTCCATGTGCTCCACGCCACCAATCACATAGAAGTCGCCCATGCCGGCCTTGATGTTGGCCGCCGCAATATGCAGCGCGGTCATCGAGGAGCCACACAGACGGTTCACCGTTTGCGCAGGCACGCTACGGGGAATGCCGGTCATGATCGCCGCGTTGCGGGCAATGTTCATGGACTGTTCCAGGGTCTGGTTGACGCAGCCCCAGATCACATCGTCCACTTCCGACGGGTCCAGATTGGGGTTCCGGCTGAACAGCGCCTGCATCACGGCAGCGGACAGGTTCTCGGCACGTACGTTACGGAAAGCGCCGTTCTTTGCTTTTGCCATGGCGGTACGAACACCGTCCACCACCACGATATCTCTCGGATTCAAACTCATCATATTTCTCCTGTGGGTGGTGACTTAGGCCTGAGCGCTTGCCGTGTTGCCCGCGTAGAACTGCTCGTTGTTCTGAGCCATGGCGCGCAGTTTCTCGGTAGGTGCGTAGAGCGGTCCCAACTCTTCGGCCAAACGGTCGGCCAGGGCGACGAACTCGGCCACGCCCAGCGCATCGATGTAGCGCAGCGCGCCACCGCGGAAGGGCGGGAAGCCAATGCCGTAAATCAGTGCCATATCGGCTTCTGCGGGCGTCTCGACGATGCCGTCTTCCAGACAACGTACGGTCTCCAGGCACAGCGGCACCATCATGCGCGCCACGATGTCTTCGTCGGAAAACTCTTTCTGCTCTTTCACGACGTCTTTCACAAGGGCATGGGCCTGCTCATCGCTGACCTTCTTCGGCTTGCCCTTCTTGTCCTCTTCGTAGGCGTAGAAGCCCTTGTCGTTCTTCTGGCCCAGGCGCTGGTTGTCATACATCACCTGTATGGCGGTTTTGCCTTCACGCGCCATGCGGTCAGGGAAGCCTTCGGCCATTACCTCGTTGGCGTGCACGGCGGTATCCATGCCGACCACGTCCAGCAGGTAGGCCGGGCCCATGGGCCAGCCAAACTTCTCCATGACCTTATCGACACGCTGGAAGTCGGCCCCTTGCTCTACCAGGAAGCTGAAGCCGCCGAAGTAAGGGAACAGCACGCGGTTGACCAGAAAGCCCGGGCAGTCGTTGACCACGATGGGCGTCTTGCCCATGGCGCGGGCGTAAGCCACGGTGGCGGCCACGGCGGCGTCGGAGGTTTTCTCGCCACGAATGACTTCCACCAGCGGCATGCGGTGCACGGGGTTGAAGAAGTGCATACCGCAGAAGTTTTCCGGGCGCTTGAGGTTCTTCGCCAGACGGTTGATCGAAATGGTGGACGTGTTGGAGGTAAGAATCGTGTTCTCACCCACCATGCCCTCTACTTCGGTCAACACCGCATCCTTGACGTTGGGGTTTTCCACCACCGCCTCGACCACCAGATCGACATTGCCGAAATCACCGTAAGAGAGCGTCGGGCGGATGTTGGAGAGTTTCTCGGCCATTTGCTCAGTGGTGAGCTTCTTGCGCTCCACCTGCTTGGAAAACAGTTTGCGAGCCTCTTTCAGGCCAAGCTCGATGGCATCGTCCTTGATGTCTTTCATCAGGATCGGAGTGCCTTTGCTGGCACTCTGGTAGGCGATACCGCCACCCATGATGCCAGCACCTAGCACGGCAGTCTGCTTGACCGGCTGAGACTGCTTCTCGTACTTACTGCCTTTCTTCTTGACCACCTGATCGTTGAGGAACAGCCCCACCAGGTTGAAGGCAACGCTGCTCAGCGCCAGCTTGGCGAAGGACTTGGCTTCGATGGCCTGGGCACGCGCACGGGTTTCTCCGGCCCCTTTCTGAATGACCTTGATGGCTTCCACGGGTGCCGGGTAGTGCGGGCCTGCTTTACCGGCCACATAGCCTTTGGCGGTTTCGAAGGCCATCATCTGCTCGATGGCATTGAGCTTCAGCGGGGAGGTTTTCTCTTCGCGGCGGGCCTGGTAATCCAGCTCACCGGCATTGGCGCGATCGAGGATGTCCAGCGCTGCCTCTTCCAGCAGCTCATGGGCAACGGCGGCGTCAACGGCGCCTACTTTCAAGGCGGCATCGGCACGGTTTTCGGTGCCACCGGCAATCCACTCCACGGCGTTATCTGCCCCGATCAGACGCGGCAGGCGCACGCAGCCACCCCAGCCTGGCAGAATGCCTAGCTTGGTTTCCGGCAGGCCAATCCTGGCTTTCTCGCTCATCACGCGATAGTCGGTGGTCAACAGCACTTCACAGCCGCCGCCCAGCGCCAGACCATTGATCGCCGTCACGGTGGGATACGGCAGGTCTTCGATGGCGTTGAAGATATCGTGGACCTTGAGGTTCATCTCCACCAGGTACGCTTCGCCCTTGTCGAACAGGCTATGGAATTCAGTAATGTCGGCACCGACGATAAACACGTCCTTGGCACTGCGGATCATCAGACCTTGCACACCACTTTCGGCCTGCAGCGCCTTGACCGCGTCTCCCAGCTCCGCCACCACGGCACTGGAAAGCTTGTTGACGGACTCATCTTTCAGGTCGAAAGTGAGCACTGCGACATCATTGCCACCCTGGGTGTCACGACGCTCCACCGTGATGGCATTGCCTTGATAGATCATTCGCGCTCTCTCCACATAGTGTCGGGCAGGTTAGCTTCGGCGAACCCGCCGCGCATTCATACGGTCGTTTGATTGCCTTAGCTTGGTGGAGTTGCTCGAGTACGTCAACCCCTGACTTTTGGCTAATCCAGCCCTCAGCATAGTCCTTGTGGGGACCTTACATGAATCTCGGCAGCGCATGAGTGGCTGCCATCATTTTTGCGTTTTTGTCCTGCAGACTGCGACGGATGCGGAAATGAGTGCGTATGCTAAGGAATCATCACACTTCACGATTGAATCGAGCGATCACACGATGGGCACTTTATTGAATCCCGCCCGGACACGGGCCGTACAGGCCTGGGTCGAGCGTCTTGTAGAGCGCCTGAAACCATGGAGTTGGCTGTGGCCGCCCATGGCATTTGCAGCAGGCCTGGGCAGTTTTTTTCTGGTGGATCGTCAGCAGTGGCTGGGAGTGGCCTTGGCGGTGGGGCTGCTGGTGGCTTGGCTTCTGCTGCTGTCGGAAAGCCTGATCGGGCGGCTGCTGGCCAGCCGCGGCCACCCTACCCTGCCCAAGGGCATTGCCTCTTTCATTGCCCAGATGATTCACCAGGAGACGCTGTTTTTCACCCTGCCGTTCATCCTGATCACCACGGTGTGGAATAGCGGGCAGGCGCTGTTTGCCCTGCTGGTCATGGCCATGGCCGTGCTATCGATCATCGACCCACTGTATTACAAGCTGGCCGGACGATGGCGCAGCCTGTACTTCATGTTTCATGCGCAATGCGTCTTTCTGGTGCTGCTGGTGATCTTGCCGATCATGCTGCATCTGACCACCCGGCAAAGCCTGCTGCTGGCGCTGGTGCTCACCGTCCTGGTGGCCCTGCCCAGCTTCTGGCATCTGCTGAAGCAACGCAGCCTGGCGCGCTGGTGTGGTTTTCTTGCCTTGACCATGGTGCTGGCCTACGGCGCCTGGCTTGGCCGCGTCTGGGTGCCCCCCGCCAGCCTGTGGATGACGGGCAGCGCGCTATCGCCTGCTTTCGATACCCAGCAGCGCGTGCCCCAGGGTGCCACTCCGCTGACTCCTGAGGCCCTGCGCACCCATGGGCTCTATGTATATACCGCCATTCGCGCACCACGCGGCTTGAGCGAAACCATTTATCATGTCTGGCATCATAATGGTACGCCCATGGACCGTATTGCCCTGACCATCAACGGCGGCCGTGAACAGGGGTATCGCGCCTGGAGCCATAAACGCAACTTCCCTGAAAACCCCGCAGGGGATTGGCGAGTCGACATCATGACCGAAGGAGGACAACGATTGGGGCTGATCCGCTTCACGGTCTCGGATGACGAGCAGCAGGCCTCCATGGCCGACAGCACCATTCAGCGCAGCGGATTAAGCGCGCTCAATTTACGGCGATTCGTGGCAGGCAGCCGTTCTGACCAGCAGGCCCCAGACGCCGCCGATTAGCATAACGCCTTGCATTCAGCGGCGCAGCTTATGACAATTCGCCCACTCACATTTTCTGGTAGCTAGCGACTATGGCTTCAACTATTGGTTTTCGTATTGCCCGATTGCCCCATTTATGGCGCTCCATCATCGACCGCAGGCTAGCACCGCTGGGGCTGACCCAAACGCGCTGGGTCACGCTTTATCACTTGTGGAAGCTCGGCGAAGGCAACCCGCAGTGCTATCTGGCGCGGGCCATTGGCGTCGAGGCACCTTCGCTGGTGCGCACGCTGGGGCAGCTGGAAGAGCAGGGGCTGGTGGAGCGGCGCGCCTGTGACACTGACCGTCGCAGCAAGCGCATTTATCTCACCCCGGCGGCGATGCCGCTGCTGGAACAGATCGACAGCGTAGTGCTCGCCGCCCGCAAGGAGATCTTCGCCGGGTTGAGCGACAGCGACCTGATCCAGTTGGACCAGTGGCTGGCGCAAATCGAATCCAATGGCCTGGCCATGCAGGCCAGAGACCAGGACAAGCCGTCGGTATGATCCCCCGGCGGCCGCGAACAGCTATCTCGTCAGGACAGCTATCTCGTCAGGAGGGTCGACCGCCTGACGACAGCGCCTTGCCTGGGGGGCGGTCTGACAGGCCGCCCAGCGACACTTTCAAGGTCATGATATCGCCCAGGTAGCTGGTAAAGCGTTCGGCGGTTTGTGATTCCCACCACCATAGCGTCAAGGCGTACGAGTTGCACTCCAGCACCAGCGCATCCTGGGGCAAACGCTCCAGCAAGGTGCGCAGCGTGGCGTCGGCGCTCTCCGGTAGCGGTCGCAGCGGCGCAATACGCCACCGCCAGCCAGCATGAAAGGCTTCCAGTGCCGCGCTGGCATGGCTATCGCGCACCAGAACGAAATCCGGCCCCGGCGTCTCCTGGCCAAACCGCCACCGATAGGCTGGCATGGTGCCTTTGAAATGATGCAGCGGCGGCACGGCCATCTTGATGGTCACCCCCTGCTGCCGCGCACTGTCGCGTAGCGCCATCTGGCGCTTCTGGCGGGGGCTGGGCTTGAGCCACATCACCGGCGCCATCACGAACAGCAGAATCAGAACAATCACCAACCATTCCATTTAGCCACCTCTTGCATTGCCGTGCAGGGCAACGATTGCAAAAAACCATGATCCAGGTCGTTGTGCAGCGCCACTACCCGGCCTAAAGTAAGGTTATCTAACGAAGCTTCTCTTTGTTAAATACCACCAAGGAGATACGCCATGAGCTATCACCACATTCTGGTCGCCGTCGACCTCACCAAGGACTCGCACAAGATCCTTGAACGCGCCGTGGCGATTGCCGAACGCAATAACGGCGCCAAGCTCTCGATCATGCACACGCTGGAGCCGCTGGGCTTCGCCTACGGTGGCGACATACCCATGGATCTGACCAGCATTCAGGACCAGCTGGACGACCACGCGAAAAAGCGTCTGGCCGACATTGCCGCTCCGCACGTCGAGCCCGCCGACCAGCACGTGGTGGTGGGCATGCCCGATACCGAGATCCATCGCTTTGCCGATGAGCACAATGTGGATCTCATCGTGGTGGGTTCCCACGGCCGCCACGGCTTTGCCCTGCTACTGGGCTCTACGTCCACCGGCGTGCTACATGGCGCCCAGTGCGACGTGCTGGCCGTGCGCGTCGGCAAGAAAGGCGAAAAAAGCGACGAGTGATCGGCCATGACCGACCCTAACGCCAAAGGCCCCTTACGGGGCCTTTTTTGTAGCGCCTTGAAGGCTATTCGCCGTTCGCCATCGCCTCCAGCTCCATCCAGCGCTCCATTGCCGTTTCCAGCGACTGCTGCACTTTTTCCAGGGCTTGCAGCCTGGCAGTCACGGCGGTGGCTTCCTGCTGGTAAAACCCCGGATCGCCCACCTCCTGCTCAAGCGTCTCGACTGCCTGCTCCAACCGCTCTATTTCGGCAGGCAGCGCATCCAGCTCTCGCTGCAGCTTGTAGGAGAGCTTCACGGACTTCCTGGCAGGCTCGTTGACAGGTTTTTCGACCACTTCTGGTGCAGGTGCCGATGTCGGCTCCGTCTGCTGGCGGGCAGCACCCTCCCAAGGGGCCGGGGGCAGCTTGCCACCTTGTCGAATCCAGTCGGTGTAGCCACCCACGTACTCGCGCACGCGCCCTTCCCCTTCGAAGGCCAGCATGCTGGTCACCACGTTGTCCATGAAGGTACGGTCGTGGGAGACCAGCAGCAGCGTGCCATCGAAGTCGAGCAGCAGCTCTTCGAGCAGCTCCAGGGTTTCCATGTCCAGGTCGTTGGTGGGCTCATCGAGCACCAGCACGTTGGCAGGCTGGGTGAACAGCTTGGCCAGCAGCAGGCGGTTGGACTCGCCCCCCGACAGCGCCTTGACCGGCTGACGCACACGATCCGGCGTGAACAGGAAATCCTGCAAGTAGCTCATCACATGGCGGTCCTTGCCGCCGACAGAGACCCGATCACTGCCCTGCGCCACGTTGTCGTAAACGGTTTTCTCCAGCTCCAGCCCCGCCCGAAGCTGGTCAAAGTAGGCCACCTTCAGGTTGGTGCCCAGCTGCACGCTGCCTTCGCTTGGAGCAAGCTCTCCCAGCAGGATTTTCAACAGCGTGGTCTTGCCCGCGCCATTGCGACCCAGGAAACCGATACGGTCGCCGCGCATGACTTCCAGATTGACGTTGCGCAAGATGGTGTCGTCGCCAAAATACTGGCTAACGCCCTTGAGCTCGACCACCCGCTTGCCCGTGCGCTCGCCGCTGTCCACGGTCAGGTTGGCCGTGCCCTGGCGCTCACGGCGCTGGCTGCGCTCATTGCGCATCGCTTCCAGAGCCCGCACGCGCCCTTCGTTACGGGTTCGGCGCGCCTTGATTCCTTGACGGATCCAGGTCTCCTCCTGGGCCAGCTTCTTGTCGAACAGCGCATTTTCACGCGATTCGATTTCCAGCTCGTGCTGCTTGCGCTCTTGATACTCCGCGTACACGCCGGGGTAGCGGCCCAGCTTGCCACGGTCCAGTTCCAGAATATGGGTGGCCAACTTCGACAGAAAGGCACGGTCGTGGGTGATCAGCAGCACGGCGCCATTGAACGCCAGCAGTTGCTCTTCCAGCCACGCAATCGTATCCAGATCCAGGTGGTTGGTGGGCTCATCCAGCAGCAGCAAGTCCGGTTCCGACACCAGCGCCCTGGCCAGGGCCACGCGACGACGCCAGCCACCGGAGAGCGCGCTCATCTCTGCTTCGGGCGGCAGGCCCAGGCGCGTCAGCACCACGTCGATACGCTGGTGGAACGACCAGCCATCAATCGCTTCCAGCCGCGTTTGCAGCGTGGCCATGCGGTTCATGTCCGGGTCGGGGTCGTTGATCAGATGCTGGTATTCCGACAGCAGCTCGCCCGCTTCGGGCAGCCCCTGGGCCACCATGTCAAAAATCGTCATGCCCGATGATTCGGGCAGCTCCTGAGCCAGCACGCCGATTTTCAGCCCCGGCGCGCGCCAGATGGTGCCGTCGTCCGCCTGGATGTCGCCTGCCACGAGTTTCAACAGGGTGGATTTACCGGTGCCGTTGCGCCCGACCAGCGCCAACCGCTCGCCCTTTTCAACCGTGAGGTCGGCGCGATTCAATAGTACCTGGGTGCCGTAAGCGAGTTGCAGCTGTTCGAGTCGTAACAGGGTCACGCAGTGTCCTCCTTCGTCGTGAGGCGCACAGTGTAACGCATGGATCCCTGTAACGGTGCACTCATATAGAGCCCGACGGTACAACGTGCTAACGTCCAGCGTGAAAGGGGCAACGCCTACGGCTGTCTTGTGGCACTTACAGGGTGGAAAAGCGTGACCGTTACCGTCTCCATGCACTTTGTCAACGAGCTGTTTCGTGGCTTGGCTCCCACCGGGCAAGCGGCCACGCGCTATTTGATGCTGTCTGGCATTTCCCCGTTCTTGCTCGAGGCTCCCAATGGCCGTGTAACGGTGGAACAGTTTGCCCAGCTTTACCGGCTTCTGGCGGTGGAGTTCGACGATGAGACGCCCGGCTTTTTCTCTCGGCCACTGCGCTGCGGCACTCTCAAACTGCTGTGCCTCAGCATGCTGGATGCTCCCACGCTGCGTATCGCACTACATCGCTACACCCAGTTTTTTCGTATTGTGCTGGATGACTTTGGCTATTGTTTTTCCGTGGAGGGCGACCTGGCTCGTATGGCCCTCGAGGAGCACAAACCGCTTCAGGGTAGCCACATTCTGGTGCATGAGCTGATGTTGAAGCTCTTTCACGGCATTGCTTCCTGGCTGATCGCGCGAAAAATCCCGCCCATATTGATGGAGTGCAGCTATCCGCAACCCGCCCACCGAGCTGACTATCTCTATTTTTATCCAGGCAAGGTGACCTTCAACCAGCCGAAAACGGCGGTCTATTTCGATACGGCTTTTCTGGAACATCCCGTCCGACAACGCAAACAGCACCTGGGTGCTTTTTTGCAGCGTGCGCCAGCAGACTGGTTTTATGTCTCTTTCGAAGACCGTATCGCCACCCATCGCGTGCGGGAGTATCTGCACCGCCACCGGCTTTCTTCCAGCACCATTCACGACGTGGCCAATGCGCTGCACGTGTCCGTCCGTACTCTTTCACGCCACTTGCAGGCAGAGGGCACCCACTTTCAGGCGGTAAAGGACGAGTATCGGCGGGACGTGGCCATTCAGGTATTGACCCGCAGCAGGGAACCGCTCTCCGCGCTGGCCGAAACCCTCGGCTTCGAGGACCAGGCCTGCTTCAGCCGAGCCTTCAAGCAATGGACCGGCAATTCGCCTGCTGCCTACCGCAAAGCGCAGACAGCAGGCACCGCGCTCTGAGCCGCTAGATCTCCGTGCGAATACGTTTTTTATCCAGCTTGCCTACGCTGGTCTTGGGTATTTCATCGACGAAACGTATCAATGAAGGCACTCCCCAACGGTTGAGCTTGCCCTGCGCCACGAACTGCTCCATGAACCCCTGAATCGCCTCGACGGTAGGCGGCCGATTGAGGTCGCTGGGTACGACGAGCGCTGCGGGGCGCTCCCCCCACTTGTCATCCGCCACGCCGATGACCGCCACCTCAGCGACGCCGGGGCATTGACTGATATAGCTTTCCAGCTCCAGGGAGGACAGCCACTCGCCGCCGGTCTTGATGACGTCCTTGATACGATCACTAATGGCCAAAAAGCCATGCGCATCCAGCGACCCCACGTCCCCGGTGTGCAGCCAACCCTCTCGCCATAGCTCTTCGCTACGCGTCTCTTCCTTGTAGTAAGCCTGGGTGAGCCAGGGCGCTTGTACGCGGACTTCCCCCACACTCTGGCCATCATGAGGAAGCGGCTGACCGTCCACATCGACCACCTGCAGCCGCACGAACGGCACCGGAAGACCGGCCTTGCAGCGCCAGGGAAGCTGGCTTTCGAAGTCAGCCTCCGCAACCTCCTTCGGCAAGATATCGGCAGTGAGCAGAGGACACGTTTCCGACATGCCATAAGCGCTGCGGGTGTCGATCCCCAGCGCCCAGGCACGGCTTGCCAACGCCTGGGTCAAGGCGCTGCCTCCGACCAGCACTTTCCAGCCAGTCAAATCGACTTTTTTCGTCGCGATGGCCTCCGCGCTCACCACCATGTTGAGCAGTGTCGGTACGCAGTGAGAAAAATCGACCTTTTCACTGACCAGCAGCTTCACCAGCATCTCCGGCTCGTATTTGCCCGGGTACACTTGCGTCGCGCCCAGCAGCGTGGCGGTGTAAGGGACGCCCCAGGCATGTACGTGAAACATCGGCGTAATGGGCATATACACCTTGTCTCGGTTCAACAGCTCGAAGCCAGGCGCCTGGAACGTGCTGGCCTCGCCCAGCGTGTGCAACACCAGCTGACGGTGAGTAAAGAACACCCCTTTCGGGTTGCCGGTCGTGCCGGTCGTGTAGAACAGCGTGGCCACGCCATTTTCATCGAACGTGGGGAAATCATAATGGCTGGGCTGGTCAGCCAGCAGGGCCTCGAACTCCCCCACCAGTGGCAGCGACGTCGAAACGTCACGGCGCTCTTCCTGACAAAGCACGTAGCCACGAATATCGGGCAGTTGCTGCGCCAGCGACTCCAGCAGAGGCACGAAGTCCTCATGCACCAGCACGAAGACGTCTTCCGCATGCTGCATGGTGTAGAGAATCTGTTCGGGTGCCAGGCGGACGTTCACAGTGTGCAGCACCGCGCCTATCATGGGAATGGCGAAAAAGCATTCCAGATAGCGGTGGCTATCCCAATCCATCACCGCCACCACATCTCCTGCCTGCACTCCCTGCGCCGTCAACAGATGGGCCAGTTGATGGACACGCTCTTGAAAACGGCGGTAGTCGTGACGGCCTTGATCGCGGTACACGATCTGATTATTGCCCGCCATGCGAACGCCAGACTCCAACAGATCCTTGATCAGCATGGGAGGGTTGGTGGCGGAGGATGTCGAAGGGAGCAGTTTTGGCGTTATCGTCGGCATAAAACGTACCTTTGATTGTTGTTGGATGTCTGGGGCAACTTAACGCTCGATCAGTAGCGCGATACCTTGCCCGCCACCAATGCAGAGCGTAATCAGTCCAAAGCGCCCCTGAATGCGCTCCAGCTCATGCAGCGCTTTAAGGATCAAAATGGCGCCGGTGGCCCCCACCGGATGCCCAAGAGCGACCGCACCGCCATTGGGGTTGAGCTTTTCCAGCGGAAAATCGAGCGTGCTGGCCACCGCCATGGCCTGGGCCGCAAAGGCTTCATTGGATTCGATCACATCGATATCGTGGATGGTCAATCCAGCCTGCTGCAAGCAACGCTTGACGGCGGGAATGGGGCCCAACCCCATCAGTGATGGTTCCACGCCCGCCGTGGTGGCCACCCGCAACCGCGCACGCACGGTGAGCCCTCGTTTCCGGGCCTCTTCAGCATGGGCCAGTACGAGGGTGGCGGCGCCATCGTTGATCCCTGAGGCATTGCCTGCGGTCACGACCCCTTCACGCTTGAAAGCCGGTTTCAGCCGGGCCAGATCACTGAGCACCACGTCTTCCCGGACATGCTCATCACGGGCAAAGGTCAGCGTCTGCTTGCCCCGGGTCACCTCTACCGGCACGATCTGCTCATCGAAGCGGCCTTCCGATAGTGCCCGCGCTGCTTTTTGATGGCTCTCGAGGGCGAATTGATCCAACTGCTCGCGGCTGAAACCGTACTGCTGCGCGATATTTTCAGCGGTGATCCCCATGTGACCACTGCCGAACGGGTCACTCAACACGCCAAGCGTCAAATCCTCGATGCGGGTGTCCCCCATGCGAATACCGTGGCGCGCCTGCGGGGCCAACACGTAGGCTCCGCGAGACATGCTTTCGGCACCGCCCGCCAAGGCGAGGCGACTGTCGCCCAGGACAATCTGCTGAGCCGCAGACACCACCGCCTGGACGCCAGAGCCGCACAGGCGATTAACGTTGAAGGCACCGGCCTCTTTGGGAACGCCTGCACTGAGTGCGATGTGGCGGGCCAGATAGGCATCCTGCGGGCCAGTGGTGATGATATGCCCATAAACCGAATGATCGATGTCGGCGCCCTCCACCCCGGCCCGGCGCAGGGCTTCCACGGCGGTGATGGTGCCCAATTCATGGGGGGCGAAGGCGGATAGCGAACCGCCAAACCCTCCGATGGCGGTGCGCGCGCCTCCTACAATCACCACGCTATCCAACTGCATATAGACTCCTTGTCGACCGTTTTTTGGACCTCTTGCTCAAGAGGCTTTGCCCAGCAGCGAGCGCGCAATCACTTCTTTCATGATCTCGGAGCTGCCGGCATAAATGGTTTGTACCCGAGCATCGAGATAAAAGCGCGAAATGGGGTACTCATGAGTGTAGCCATAGCCACCAAACAGCTGCAGACAGCGATCCACCGCATGACACTGCAGTTCGCTCAGCTGTAATTTAAGAATCGCCGCCTCGGTGCTGCTCATGCTGCCTTGCCGATACCGCTCCATGCACTGCTCGAAGTAAGCCCGGGCCATGTCAAGCTGGGCTTTGAGCTGCGCCAGCGTAAAGCGGGTGTTTTGAAAATCGGCAAGCCGCTGGCCGAAGGCTTCCCGCTGGGTGACGTATTCGAGGGTTAGCGCTAGCGCCCCTTCTATTGCCCCCAGGGCCTGGGCGCCCACCCCCAAACGCTCACGAGGCAGCTCTTGCATGAGGTAACGAAACCCTTCGCCCTCGTTGCCCAATAGCGCGTCTGCGGGCAACTTCAACTGATCAAAGGCCAGCTCCGCAGTGTCGCTGGCATGCTGGCCTATTTTCTTGATCGGTTTACCTCGGGAAAAGCCGGGCAGCGACGTTTCCACTAAAAATAGCGAGACCCCTTTGGCGCCGGCACTGGGATCGGTTTTCGCGCACACGATCACCAGATCGGCCACCTGACCATTGGTGATGAACAGCTTGCCACCGTTGAGCAACCAGCCATCCTCTACCCGCGTGGCGCGGGTTTTCATCGCAGCCAAATCACTCCCGGCGTGGGGTTCGCTCATGGCAATGGCCCCCAGGCACTCCCCCAAGGCCATGCGCGGCAGCCACTTTTCCTTCTGCCCAGGTGTCCCCAGCTTCTGGACATACGGCATGACGATATTGGCGTGGATGTTGTAGGCACTGGCGAGGCCACCAAAGCCCTGACGAGACATCTCTTCGAGCACCCTTTGCGTGATGGCGATATCGGCCTCTGAGCCACCGTACGCTTCTGCCAGGTCAATACCCAACAGCCCTGCCGCCCCCAGCGCCAGCCACAGGGAGCGTGGTATTTCTCCTGCCTCCTCCCACTGCTGGTAAAAAGGCGCTACTTCCTGCGCTAAACAGCGGGTAATCATGGGCTGAAAGAGCCCCAGCTCCTGGTCGTCCATCATGACTCTCCCAGCGCCTGGCGCAGATGGCGCTTGAGAATTTTACCTGCCGTGCTCTTGGGCAGTGCGTCGGTAAACATCACCCGCTTGGGTACCTTGTAAGGAGCGATCAGGTCCTTGGCGTGTCGAATCAGCTCCGCTTCACTGGCGCTTTGCCCCTCCTTGAGCACCACCACCGCGGTAATCGCCTCGATCCATTTGTCATCGGGTAGCCCCACGACCGCCACCTCTGAAACCGCCGTGTGCTTGAACAGCACCTCTTCCACTTCTCGACTGGCGACCAGCACACCGCCGGTATTGATCACGTCCTTGATACGGTCGACGATGTACAAATAGCCCGCTTCATCGACATACCCCACGTCTCCAGAGTGGAACCAGCCTCCCTGAAATGCCTCCGCGGTCATCTCGGGTTTGTCCCAGTAGCCCAGCATGAGCTGCGGAGAACGATGGACGATTTCCCCATGCTCTCCAGGCGGAACATCGTTGCCCTCCAGATCGACGATGCGCGTTTCGACCGTGAGAATCGGTCGTCCAGCAGAGGCCGGTCGTTCGGCATGCTCTTCTGGTCGCAAAACAGTCGCCAGGGGCGCTATTTCGCTCTGTCCGTAGCAGTTGTACAGGCCGACACCATGAAAGCGCTGCTGCATCTCTTCGAGTACCGGCACCGGCATGATGGAGGCACCGTAATAGGCTTTTCTGAGGCTCGAGAGATCGTACTGATCGAAGTGAGGGTGCCGTAACAGACTGATCCACACGGTAGGTGGGGCAAAAAAAGAGCTGATCTGGTGCTGTGAAATGGCAGCCAGGCAGCTTTCCGGCAGGGGGGCCTCCAACAGAATGACGGACGCTCCCAGCAGTAGCGCAGGCATCAGAAACACGTGCATTTGCGCCGAGTGGTACAAGGGCAGCGCTGCCAGCACGGCGTCATCTGCCTGGATATCCAACGCCACCATGCACGCCATATACTCGGCTATGAGCGCTTGATGGCTCATGATGGCAGCCTTGGGCGCTGCCGTGGTACCAGAGGTATATAACAACTGGGCGACGCTGACCCCCTCCAGCGCGACGTCTGGCTCATGGGCAGCATGAGCCAGAGAAGCATGAACCCCGTGGGTACACGCCAGTACGTCGAAGGCGTCTTCTTGAAGCGATGCCCCCTCCGCCTGCAGGGTACCGTTGACGACCAGCGACAGCCCCGCGACGGCAGCGCGAACCTTGTCACCTAGCACCGCGTCGCTCAGTACCCCTTTTGCGCCCGACTGCTCCAGAATGTAGCGAAGCTCGTCACTGCTCAGCGCAAAATTGACAGGGACGTGAATCAGGCCCGCCTTGCTACAGGCCAGCCACGCGATCACATAGGCATCCGAGTTTTTACCGTATACCGCCAGGCGGTCGCCCGGCGCCAGCCCTGCTTCCAGCAGCGCATTTGCGACCTGGTTGGCCGCGTTATTGAGCGTTTGATAACTCCACGTACGCTCGCCGAACGTCAAGGCCCGCTTCTGGGCATGCTTGCGCGCGCTGCGGTCAAGCGCAGCGCCAATCGTATTGCGATGAATGTTATCTACAGACGTCATGGCTGTTTAACCCTTTACGAGTGGGCAGACGCTTTCAGACAGTGGCCGGAACGCTTCCTCGGCAGGAATGGTGCGGACCACTCGGAACAAGTCGTCTTCATCTGCTGACTCTGCCGGGGTTTTGACTTCCACCAGGTACATGTCGTGGACCATACGGCCGTCTTCGCGGATATAGCCGTTCTGGGCAAAGATATCGTTGATAGGCGTGTCGGCCATCTGCTGACGCACCGTCTGGGTATCGTCTGTCCCGGTGGCGGCAATGGCGTCCAGGTAGTGGCGAGTGCTGGAGTAGAGGCCAGCGTGCACCATGGTAGGCATGCTGCCCGTACGCTCCCGGAAGCGTTCTGCCCAAGCGCGGGTTTCCTCGTTCAAGTCGTAATACCAGGCTTTGGTGAACTGCAGCCCTTGGGCATTTTCCAGCCCGATACTGCGCACATCGGTACTGAACAGCACCATTCCCGCCAGGATTTGCCCGGCCTGGGTAATACCAAACTCCCCCGCCGTCTGAACCGCGTTGATGGTGTCCCCGCCCGCGTTATTCAACGCAATGACGTCAGCACCAGAGGCCTGCGCCTGTAACATGAACGATGAAAAGTCGTTATTGGGGAATGGATGACGCGCACGCCCTACGATGGTGCCACCGTTTTCAGTGACCACACGCTCGACATCTGCTTCCAACGCATGACCAAAAGAGTAATCGGCACTCAACAAGTACCAATTTTTGTAGCCTTCTTCGGTAATGGCTTTGGCGGTGCCGTTCGACATTGCCCAGGTGTCATACACCCAGTGAATATGATTCGTAGAGCAGTGTTCGTTGGTCACGCCAGAGGAGACGGCACCATTCACCAGCCCCAGCTTGTCGGCCTCCTGCAGCAGACTGACAGCCGCCAACGTGACCGATGATGCCACCAGGCCCGTGACCATATCGACGTTGCGCTCATCGATCCATTCACGCACCACGCTGGAGCCCACGTCAGGGCTATTACGATCATCGGCACTGAACACCACGATATTCGCACCGTTGACACTGCCGCCAATATCCTCGATCGCCATCTGAATGGCATCGAGCCCCAGAGGACCGATAGGATCGCGGTAAACGCCTGACATATCGGCCAGATAGCCAATGCGGATTTCGTTATCAGAAATCCCTTCATGGGCGGCAACGAACGGAACGAAGCCTGCAGCAACCACCGCAGAGGCTAACGCAGACAGGGTGAAACGACGTGATAACGGCATGAGGGTACCTCGCTATTGTTGTTATTGAGGTGAAAATCACAACGCTGGCGTTGCGCCTTCACTCATTGAATCACGGGCATGGCGGTGACTCATTTTCATGGTAAGAGCAAACAGGCCTGCACTGTTTACCTATTGAGCCAGTTTTTTTGCAATTCATGCCATTTGCAGTGTGATTACTTGCCACGTTCATGGCGGCTTGCGTTGGCGAGCCAAGCGGCACCAGCGTTACAATGGGGCCACTGGCCCACAGGAGAGATGACCACATTGGCGACTCAGCAAGCACACGACGCATTACCTGAAGCGCTACAGTTTCGCCCCAGCACACCGCTGGTCGACATTGGCGCCAACCTGACCCATGAGAGCTTTCAGCGCGACTTGAGCGACGTAATCGCCAGAGCCCGAGCCGCCAACGTGACCAGAATGATCGTCACGGGAACGGATGTCGCCCACGCCAGGCAGGCCGTCGAGATGGCTCGGCAGTTTGCGGGGCTGTACGCCACTGCGGGGGTACATCCCCATGATGCCAGTGGCTGGAGCGAAGACGTGGCGCAGGCGCTGGGCAATCTCTATACACTGCCCGAGGTGGTCGCGGTCGGTGAGTGCGGGCTCGACTTCAACCGCAACTTTTCCACACCGCAGGAGCAGGAGCGCGCCTTTGAAGCGCAGTTGGCCTTGGCGGCGGCATCCGGGCTACCGCTGTTTCTTCATGAGCGTGATGCAGGCCAGCGCATGCGTGAGATCCTGCACCACTGGCGCGACGATATCAGCCACGCGGTGATCCACTGCTTTACCGCAGACCGTGAAACGCTGCGGGGCTATCTAGAGCTGGACCTGCACATCGGCTTGACGGGCTGGATCTGTGACGAGCGGCGCGGGCATCACCTGCGTGACCTGGTGCGCGAGATCCCGCTGGATCGATTGATGGTCGAAACCGACTGCCCTTACTTGCTGCCCCGTAATTTGCCCGCCAAGCTGAAAGGCAGACGCCATGAGCCTGCCCTGCTGCCCTGGATCGTGCAGGAGATTGCTCGTTGGCATCAGGTAAGTGACACTGAACTCGCGGCGGCGACCACCCGGACCGCCCTGCAATTTTTCCGTATCGACACGGATACCTAGAAGGAACGACAACCATGGCCGACTACCCCGGTTTTATTGCCATAGAGATAGGTGAAGACAATGGCTTGCCGCTGTCGATTGCATGGTCACTGCCCGATGGGCGCATCAAGCAGACCTTGATCCAGCCGGATGACAGCTGGATTACCGAAGACAGCAATGTCATGGGGGCTTACAGCATCGAAGAGCTGGAGAGTCTGGGGGTCAGCCCGCTGGATGTGATCCGCGAGCTGGAGAACGATCATTTCTCGGCCACGCTGTACACCAGTGACAACGGCGAGGATGAGGCCGCCCTGGCCCGCTTGTTCGACACCTACGGGCTGGACCCTTTTGTGGAGCTGGCACCCGCACAAGTGCTGTATGAAACCCTCAGCGCGAGTGAATGGCATCGCCTGCGCAGCGATACCTTCAACGACCTGGGCCTCGAACCCATGCGCCCCGAGCACGAAATCGAGGTCATGCTGACCCTGCATCAGCAGTTGTCCGAGGCTGACTAACCCTTCTTCACCAGGGCATCGTCCAGCAGGCGGTGCCCCTGCCGAATCGCCTGCTCCAGCGTGTCCTGGTGCTGATAGTAGCGCGCCAATGCCGTCCGAAACGCATTGGCGCGCAGGGGCAGTCCCTCTTGCCGGTAGTGCTCGGCCCGCGCTGCTACGCGTCTTGCGAAAGCCTCCCGGTCCACCTCGCCCGCGCCGCCCAAATTATCCACACTGACATGGAACGTACGGCCACACGCTTGGGTAAACAGTTGCTCCAACGCCTGGGGGGCCACTTCGGCCTGTTCAAATGCCCGTTGCTGTTCCACCGTGCGCCCGTCCGGGTAATACCAATAGCCATAATCTTCCCACTGGCGGCGTTTTGCGCCTGCGATGCACCAGTGACTGATCTCATGTAACGCACTGGCAAAATAGCCCCGTGCAAAGATCACCTGATGGTAAGGCGTTTGCTCACTCATCGGGCGGTAAAGCGGCTCATCGCCACCGCGAATCAGCCGAGTCTGATAGTGGTCTGCAAACACCCCATCAAACAGCGCGGTAATATCGTCGAGCGTCCAGCGCTCTTGCGGGTCAGTCACACCGTTATCTCACTCATGAACGTTGCACTAGTATAACGAGGGACCCATCCTTGGCTAAAGAGGAGAGCGCGAGGTATAGCGACTCCTGCTACTCTATCGCCTTTTACTGGGTCTCTTTGCTAAATAGGAACCATACCTTGGGCGGCTTCACTAGCGATATCAAGAAAATTTACTGGCCTGAAACACGTACACTCATGGCCCTGGCGCTGCCCATCTGTGGTGCGCAGCTTGCTCAGGCAGGCATGAGCGTCGTCGATGTGATGATGACTGGACGACATGACGCCACGTCGCTGGCGGCGGTGTCGGTAGGCTCCAGCCTGTGGATGCCTCTGATGCTGTTCATGACCGGCACGCTGATGGGGCTGACGCCCATCGTGGCCCAACTGCTGGGAGGCCAACGCAACGGCGCCATTCGCCCCGCCGTGCATCAGGCGCTCTGGGTGGCGCTGGCGCTGGGCTTGTTGGCCGCCCTGCTGCTGCGTACGGCCGTCATGCCGATCTTCGAGCTGATGAACGTGCCACCGGCAGTGGCCACCGAGTCGGCTGCTTACCTGAGCGCGGTGGCCTTCGGCATGCCAGGCATCGCGCTATTTCAGGCATTGAGAGCGTTTTCGGATGGCATGAACCATACCCGGCCAGCCTTGTGGATCAGCCTGGTTGGCCTGGCCGTCAATATTCCCAGCAACTATGTGCTGATCTACGGGGGTGATGGGCTGGTCAGCCTATTCGGCGCCGCGCTGCCGGATACGCTGCAGCAGCTACCCGCGCTGGGCGCCTTTGGCTGTGGCATTGCCACGGCCTTCTCCATGTGGACCATGACCATTGCCATGGCTCTCTACACGCGTCGTGGCACGGTATACCGCAGCGTTTCCTTGTGGCATGGTGCCACCTGGCCACAGTGGTCAGGCGTGCGTGAGCTGCTCGTGGTCGGGGTGCCCATCGGCGTCGCGATTTTTGTCGAAGTGACGCTGTTCACGCTGATCGCCCTGTTCATTGCCAGCCTTGGTGAAGTGACCGTGGGGGCTCACCAGATCGCGCTGAGCTATACCTCGATCCTGTTCATGCTGCCCATGTCACTGAGCATGGCACTGACGGTGCGTGTCGGTAATACGCTGGGGCAGCAGCGCCTTTCCCTGGCCCGTAAGGTTGCCTGGAACGGTGTCGTGATCAGCGTGATCGTCGCCGCGTTCAACAGCACGCTGCTCTGGTTCACTGCCGCACCGGTCATCAGCCTGTATACCTCCAATAGCGACATTCAGGCCCTGGCGCTCACGATCATCGCTCTGGCGGTCATCTTTCAGCTGTCGGACTCGCTGCAAGTGAATCTGGCCGGCGCGCTGCGAGGCTACAAGGATACCCGCATCGTCATGGTGATCACCGTCCTTTCCTACTGGATCGTCGGGCTGGGGGGCGGTCATTGGCTGGGAACCTATGGCATGGGCGGTGAGTCACAGCCGCTGGGGGTACACGGCTACTGGATCGGCCTGATTGCAGGGCTCACGACAGCGGCCATCTTGCTGGCTTGGCGATTACATCGAATCAGTCAACGGGAGTGACCCCATGCGGCCTTCAAGTTTCTACCGCTCATGCCTCGTGATGCCCGTCGTCGTGTCAGCCAGCCTGGTGCTGGCTGGCTGCGGCGACAACAGCGCGGACGAGGCCTGGGCGGCCTACCAGCGTTCGACTGCCGAGGAGCTCGGCATTTCCGCTCCTGAACGCCAGCAGCCCCGTAACATAGGCGCCTTTCCCGACCGACGCCAGCGCGTGATCGAGCTGCCGGAGATACGCGAAGGCATGCTCAACATCTATGCGTTACGCGAGTGTCAGATCACCTCCCTGATTGCTGCCAGAAACAATCAGCTAGGCCGTGTCGCACCGCCCAGCCAGCAATGGATCTACGAGCGCACGCTGTGGCAACGCCTGGATCACTGCTGGAACAGCGATATTCCTGAACGGCTGGGTGACGATGACGCCCATCGCCTGGCACAGCTGACTCAGCTCAAAACCGAGCAATTGCCCTTTGCGACCTGGAACGCCATCTTTGCCTCGGAAGAGTGGGAGAAGAGTTTCGCCCGCGCCAGTCACCCTCTGCACACGCTCCCCGATCAAGACTGGGCAGAACAGCGGGCAGCACTGGATTATCTTGAGCAGATGATTACCCAGCAGTTCAATCAGGCCTGGCAACACGACTCCTCGACCCTGGAAAACCATCTCAAAACGCTCCAGCAGCGTCCGCTGACTGCCGAAGTGCTACGCGCCTTGCTGCTGGCTGAGCAGCGCCTGAACGAACTCAACGCGGCCATCGCGCAGGCCGAACCAGACGCAGGGAGCAGCTGTTGGTCAGAAGCTCTGCCTGACTGGGTAGGCCAACTGGAGCAACGCGCAGAGCAGTGGCTGGTGTCGGTGAATAGCCTTTTCGATACCCATGTCGTCAGCCCACCGCCAGCGGTGTCTGACTACCAGCAGGCCTGGCTCGACATGCAGAACCCGGAGGCCCCCTGGCAGCAGTTTCAACGGGCTCTGGCGCATCATCGTCAGTTGGCGCTTACCCTGGCGCCCTGCACACAGCATTAAATATGCTCGCCATGCTTAACCTTCCAGACAAGGTGTGCTATTGGTGAAGGTAGCGGCAGATGAAAATCACTGTCTGCCAATGTCGTGACCACGCAGTACAAGGAGGGACACCATGGGCTCACCCCTGTCAACTCGCTCTGCCCAGGTCATCGACCTGGATACCGTGCGTCAGCGTCAGCAGGCGCGAAAATGTCTCGTTCGTCTGGCTCCAGAGCTGGACGGACTGGAAATGGTTTACCAGCTCGCTGCGAGTCCCGACACCTACTATGGTCTCCCCATTCTGGCCTGGGGCTTGAGAGAAGATGGCAGCATTACCGGGCTGGTACCCTGGATGGAGTCTCTGGCGGCCTGCCATGAGCTGGACAGCGAGGAAAGCGGTTGCTTCGTCGGTTACCGTGACCCCGAAACCGATGAAATCTTCGATGTTCCCCCCGACCACAAGTACGACGAACTGGTCGCGGCTGCAGGCTATTTCGAGTATGAGGCATCCGGTGAAGTGACGCTGATCCAGCAGCTTCCCGATACCCTGGGAACCCATGCCTTGTGCATGAACCGGCCCAATGCTCCCTGGCACATGAAGCCAGTCTACGGATGGCGCCTGTACAGCGACGGCAGCGTCGACGCGCTGCTGGCTGACGAGCAAAAAGCCACTCTGATGCCGATCCTGCTGGGTGATAACTGCCTGTATGACGCCCACTCGCGCCATCACACCGTCTATTTCTTCCAGCGCCACATCGCTAATCGTATCCTCGAAGAGGACCCCGCCACACTGGAAGCATTGGCCATGATGGTGGTCTCCGACAGCGACGATCGCTCTTGAAGCCACCCCGGCAAGGCATTGCACCATGGTCTATGCATGCCTTGCCGGGGCTCCCCAGTATCACGCCAAACGGATAAAGTAGACGTAGTGGTCGTCTGAGCCCTGTTGCTCGATAAGCTCGTGCCCCAGGAATTGACAAAACTTGGGGACATCGCGCGTCGTCGCAGGGTCCGTCGCCACCACCTTCAGCACCTGGCCCGACGCCATGTCACGCACCTTGTTGTGCATCAGCATGATGGGCTCTGGGCAGTACAGCCCGGTGGTGTCCAATTCGGCATCGAAAGCACTGGGGGCTTGTGTAGGATCAGTCATCGACTCTCTCGGTTAGGAAACAGACACTATGATAAAAGTCATCATTGAACGACGCATCATGCCCGGCCTGGAAGATGAATACGAGCAGGCCGCACGCGAAGCCATGCGCGTATCATTGGGCATTCGTGGCTTCGTTGGTGGTGAAACGCTGGTAGAGCGCGGCCACACCGACCGTCGGCTGATGATCACCAAATGGCGTGACCTGCGCGCCTGGAAAGAGTGGCACGCCAGCGAAGCGCGCGCCATGGCCATGCAGCGCATTTTGCCCCTTCTCACCGAAGATGAGGCCATTCGTATCTATGAGCCGGGGTACTAGGCGAGCGTTCAGCCAGTCAAGCACACCTTCTCAGTGTAGCAACCTGACATGCACCGTCACCTCTTCCCGATCATGGTAGAGGTGACGGCAACTTATTTTAGCGCTTACCCCCGCTGACGCCAACGAGGCTTCCAGCGTCGTCAGGCAGCGCGTCACTTCATCCCAGCGTTTCTTCATGGGCAGCTTCAAGTTGAAGATAGCCTCACGACACCATTTACGCGTCAACCAACGCTCTACCATGGCCAATACCCGTACAGGCTTGTCCACGATGTCGCACACCAGCCAATCCAGACGCTGAGGTGGCTCCCAGGTAAAGCCGTCTTCACGCAGGTGGTCGATCTGACCAGTCGCCATCAGGGCTTTGTCCATGGGCCCGTTATCGATGGCATAGACGTACATGCCCCGCTGCACCAGCTGCCATGTCCAGCCTCCTGGCGCCGCCCCCAGGTCGGCTGCCTGCATGTGCTCCGCCAGGCGAGTATCCCACTGATCGCGTGGAATGAATTCGTGCCAGGCCTCTTCCAGCTTCAGCGTCGAGCGGCTTGGCGCACGGGAGGGAAAGCGTAGCCGCCGGATTCCGTTCAATAGTTCGCTACGATTGTCAGGGAAGCTCATGCCGAGCTGCACACGGTCTCCGTCCGTCCAGAAAATATGCAGCCGCCTTCCGCCAGCCTTGCCTCGCAGCGACCCACGCTTTTTCAGCGTGTTTTGCAGCGGGCGAGTGAGCGCCTTGATCAACCCCGACAACGCTTTGCCATCGTTGGTATCCGGTGTTTCGTGCCAAATCTCTTCAAAGCTCCAACGGCTGGCTTTGACCTGATCGAGAATGGCGGTCAGACGATCCTCACGGGACAGCACCAAGGGCGGCAGCGCTACCAGACTCTGCCTGGCAAAGATGAGATGCTGGAAAGCTGCCTGGCGGTGCAGGTCATTGATCGCCTCACCATCCTGTCGCGTCAAGCTGACCCATCCGGCCCCATGGGCTGGTTCGCAGTTCACCCCCTGCTGTTTGGCATGATGCTGCATTTCCGCCAACGTATCGCCCTCGAAACCGGGTCGACAATAGACCAGCCACGCCGTGGGTATCGTGTCACTCACCTTTCACCTCTCTGTAAACATGGAGCCGTCACTGCCCTCTCGAAAACACATGATAACATCGCAGCGAAGCAACAACGGCTCCCCAAGGCAGCCTATCAACGCATACCCCCCCCACAGCCTGAGCCATGAAGGTTTTGCGCAAGTGCCAAACGCAAAAAGCCCCGAACACAATGTGCTCGGGGCTTTCTACGGGATAAGTGCCTGACGATGACCTACTCTCACATGGGGAGACCCCACACTACCATCGGCGCTAAGCGGTTTCACTTCTGA
>NZ_PINZ01000022.1:0-47694 GCF_002810305.1 Halomonas sp. 141 | reverse complement strand
AGCATCAACAGTTAACAATCGGCTGCACAGCGACCGATTTTCCGCCGCTTCGCGGCTCCAAACCGGCGCATGAGCCGAGCGTTATGCCGCCGCCGTATCATGGGCCCTATAGCGCGAAAAGTCTTACCGTCGCTCAGGCTTGATGTGCAAGTGGTATGCGCATATTGTAGATGCATTGTTCTCCAAGAGGACTGAGCCATGCCTGCTCCTGAAGTGACGAAATCCCTCCGAAAGCCAACCAACCTGTCGCTAGATAGTGCCCTTCTCAAAGAGGCAAAAGCTTTGGGTATCAATGTCTCACGGTCCGCAGAGGCGGGGATTGCGGAGGCTGTGAAACGGCATAAACAGGAGAAGTGGCTGACAGAGAATGCCAAAGCTCTGGCAAGCTCGAACGCATACGTTGAAGCTAACGGTTTGCCTCTCGCGCGGCACCGTCAATTCTGATGGCCCGCTTCGACATCTTCGATAATGAGGGTGGGGGCGGCTATCTGCTGGACGTTCAATCCGACCTTCTCAGCGGCTTGAATACTCGGGTTGTTGTGCCTCTGTTGCCCCAATCTTCTGCGCCGTCCCCAGCCCAGCGGCTGAATCCCGTCTTTAGCATTGAAGGTCAGGGTTTCGTCATGGCCACTCAATACATGGCTGCTGTACCCAAGAGCGAATTGCGTTCTCGTGTTGGTACCCTTGCTGAGCAGCAGGACGAAATCTCCGCAGCGTTGGACATGCTGTTTTTGGGCTTTTGATGCAAGAAAGTGATCATTTTCAGTATGTCCACGGCTTCGCGGTACAGGTAGACCTTCAAGTCAGAGTCTGGGCGAATCATTGACATCCCTGGCTTTAGGCTTCACTCATTGAAAGAGAAAGACAAAGGGCGATGGTCGATTTGGGTGAACGGAAATTGGCGTATGACGTTCGAATTTCAGGACGGCAACGCCTACATTCTTGATTATGAGGATTATCACTAATGACGATGCATAATCCGCCGCATCCTGGTGAATTTATTCGGGAAGTGTATCTGGAACCCTTTGGCATTAGCTCGCGTCAGCTTGCTTCGAGTCTGGGCGTTTCACCGTCCACGTTGTCCCGGCTGCTCAAAGGAGAAAGTGGCATTAGCCCGGAAATGTCGCTGCGCCTTTCCAAAGTGCTGGGGCGTAGCCCTGAGAGCTGGTTGGCGATGCAGGATATGCATGATCTTTGGGTGGCGCGGAGTACGGTCAATCTGGATGGCCTCCATCCACTGGAATTTAACGCCGCTTGATAAGCGTTTGACATGGCGGCTTTGCCTCCATGAGGTTGCCGCACCCTACCAGTGTTAAAAGCCGGTGATCGCCAGGTCCAGAGCCCCGACAATTTGGTCTCTAACATGCGAGAGAGAGCCGATGGGATTCTGTAGATGTTTTTCAGGTACCGACGAAATCTGTGGCGTTAACAGCAATAGCGCCTGATCGCCAAAGCTGATTTCTGGAGTGAGTCCTTGCAGGGTGTCGTTGCCGAAGGTGGAACGGTTGCCCAGCGGGATGACGATGCGAGTGGTCAGTTCGCTTAGCAAACTGCTTTGCACATCCACAAGGTAGGGGTAGTGCGCTTTGCTGGTTTTGCTTGGATTGGGGTATACATCGAACTGTGCCATTAAAATTCCCTGAATTCGTCGCCAAAGCATCCGTGTTGTTCGACAAAATTGTTATAACTTTTTATCGCAGCTCGATTTTCTTCGACCCATCGTTGTGCTTCGCATTTGGCAAGCTCTTCTTTCAGCGCTCGCTCCAGGGTGGCAGACAAGTTAATGTTCAATTCACGTGTCCTGCGCAGCAGGTCGCTATTGATGGAGAGATTCGCTGCTTTTTTGGGTGCGGCTGCATCGTAGAGTTCGGCCATCGTCGTCTCCTGGTGGCTCTTGATGTATCGTCTGATTTTATGCGCATGGTAATGCGCATTCAAGCATGCCTCGTTGCTTCGAACGTCATCCCTTCACGCTCATTGTTGACTCGCCAATAAGATATGAATCTACTCTTCCTCGGCACTTCCGCCGGTGTGCCCACCAAACAACGCAACGTCTCCGCCATCGCCTTGCAAGAGAGCAAGGGCAAGGGCTGGTATCTGGTCGATTGCGGGGAGGGCACTCAGCACCAGGTTTTGCACACCAGGCTGTCGTTTCATTCGCTGAAGGCCATTTTGATTACCCATGTGCACGGCGACCACTGCTACGGGCTGCCGGGCATTCTGGCCAGTGCGGCCATGGGTGGGCGCACGGCGCCGCTGACCCTTGTGGCACCCAAGGGTATCCAAACCTGGCTGGAAGCCACCTGTGCGGTCACCCAACTCTGCCTGCTCTTCGCGCTGGAGTTCATCTGCGCCGATGACCTGCCCAGCATCGAGTTCGAGAACATGGCGGTTGAAACGTGCGAGCTTTCCCATCGCGTGTCGTGCTACGCCTATGCGTTCACCGAGCGCAACGTGGAGGCCGCCCTGGATGTGGATAAATTGGATCGGCACGGCATTCCCAGAGGGCCGTTGTGGGGGCAGTTGAAGCAGGGGAGGGAGGTAGCGTTTGAGGGCAAGCAACTGCGCAGCCAGGATTACCTGCTGTTCAAACACGCCGCCAGAAAAGTGGTGATTGCCGGAGACAACGACCAACCCGGGCTGTTGGCGCAAGCCTGCGCCGGGGCGCAGGTGCTGGTGCACGAAGCCACTTACACCGAAGCGATGGCCGAGAAAGCCGGTGAGGTAGGGCATAGCTACGGCAGGCAGGTGGCGGCGTTTGCCGAGCAGGTCGGCTTGCCCCACCTGGTGCTGACCCACTTCAGCCCTCGCTACCCGCTCATTTCCCATACCGTGCCCTCCATCGCGGACATCCAACGCGAGGCGCAAAGCGTTTTCTCAGGCGCGCTCTTCCTGGCGCAGGACTTTAGCGAGTACCACCTGGATAAAGCGGGCCATGTCTCCGAGCAGACCCGCGAGCCGCCTTGTTAAGCGTTGAGCGGTGGTGAGTTTGGCGTTGGACTTGGCGGTGCGGTCTCGGCATAGTGCTGTGCAGATACGTACGACTTAAGTCGCCGGTGAACAGGCGGGCGTACCCTAGCATTCCACTTTGAAAGGCCATGACCAGCATGTCTGAGCAAGACAGTATCTATGAAAGCATTGCGTCGCGCATGAATGGGTTTCTGTACCGCTGCCGCAACGATGAGCACTACACCATGCTGAACCTGAGTGGCAGGGTTCAGGAACTGACCGGCTATGCCATCGACGATTTGATCGACAACCGCCTGCAATCCTACGTGGCGTTGATCTACGCTGAGGATGCGCCGGGGCTGGATCAGGCCATCGAGCGGGCCATCGCCTCCGACAAGAACTGGCACGCCGATTATCGGGTGCGCTGTAAAGATGGCCGCCTGCGTTGGGTGAGCGAGTACGGCGGTGCCGTGAAAGATGACGAGGGCAACGTCATCTGCCTGGAAGGGGTGGTCACCGACATTCAGCAGCGGCGGCAAAGCGAGGAGCAGCTGAGTGCCATCAGCCGCGACATTGCCACCGAAACCGAGAAAATTGCCCATTCACTGAAGATGCTGCAACTGCTCAGCATCAACGCGGGGATCGAGGCAGGGCGGGCAGGCGAGGCCGGCAAAGGCTTCGCGGTGGTTGCCGAACACGTGCGCCGCCTGGCGGATGACACCAGCAGCTCGGCAAAAGTGATTACGGGATTGATGAAGCAATTGAGAGAGCTGCAGGGTTGAGAGAACGGAAGGATGAGCGGATTTTCGCACTGAAAGGGATAACGTCATGCGTAGTTTCGATCTGAGCGACGAGAGCGGCGTACTGAGAACGTCCATCGCCGTCACGCTGGTGATTGCGGGGCTGGGCATCGGCTTTGGCCTGATGTCCGGGTCGTTTTCGATCATGTTCGATGGCATCTATGCCCTGGTGGATGCCAGCATGAGCCTGCTCTCGCTGCTGGTGGTGAACCTGATTACCTCGTTCGTGTCGTCGAAAGGGCTGTCGCGCAAGCTGAGAGAGCGCTTTTCCGTGGGCTTCTGGCACCTGGAGCCCATGGTGCTGGGGGTCAACGGCACGCTGCTGATTGGCGTGGCGGTGTATGCCCTGGTCAACGCCATCAGCAGCCTGCTGGAAGGCGGGCGCGAGCTGGAGTTTGGCTGGGCAATCGTCTATGCGGTGATCACCCTGGTGGCGTGTGTTGCCACCGCTATCGTGGAGGCCCGTGCCAATCGCCGTATCGGGTCGGACTTCGTGCGCCTGGACGTGCGGGGCTGGATCATGTCGGCAGGCATCACGGCGGCGCTGCTGGTGGCGTTCTCGCTGGGCTATCTGGTGCAGGGCACGTCGTGGGAGTGGATCTCGCCCTACATCGACCCGGCGGTGCTGGCGGTGGTGTGCGTCATCATCATTCCGCTGCCGATTTCCACCGTGCGCCGCGCGCTGGCGGATATCTTTCTGGTCACCCCGAGCGCCTTGAAGCAGCATGTGGATCAGGTAGCACAGGCTTTCGTGCAACAGCACGGGTTTACCACCTACCGCGCCTATATTGCGCGGGTGGGTCGCTCCAGGGAAATCGAGCTCTACTTTATCGTCCCCGCCGATGCGCCCCCGCGCACCATTGGCGAATGGGATGCCCTGCGTAACGAAGTCAGTGACTTGCTGGGCGACGAAGGGCCGCACCGCTGGCTGACGGTCGTGTTTACCGGAGACCTGGAGTGGGCGGATTGAGGCAGTGGCATGGCCATAACTGCCGGATGTTACCCATGATGAATGAACCCAAAGGAGACACCCCATGCAAAAGGTAAGAATCGATCTGGTATCCGATGTGGCCTGCCCGTGGTGTGCGGTTGGCTATCGGCGCCTGGAGCAGGCGTTGGAGGTGCTCGCTGGCGAGATCGAGGTCGAGCTGGTCTGGCAGCCTTTCGAACTGAACCGGGACATGCCGCCCGAGGGCGAGCCGATTCTGGAGCACCTGTGCCGCAAGTACGGCAAGGATGCGGCCACCATGGAACAGTCCCAGCGCGAGATCATGGCCGCCGCCGAAGCGCTTGGCCTGAATTTCCGTGGCGCGCTGGAGCGCCGGGCGAACAACACCTTCGCCGCGCACCGTGTGCTGGCCTGGGCCGGCACGCAGCACCAGGAAACGGCGCTTCAACTGGCGCTGTTCGAGGCCTACTTTGGCGAGGCGAAAAATCCCGCCGATCCCTTGGTGCTTCGCGAAAAAGCTATCGAGGTGGGGCTGGACGGCGACACCGCCGAGGCCATCGCCCGCTCCGACCAATACACCGAAGAAGTGCGTGAAGCCGAGCAGCGCTTCATGGACATGGGCGTCAGTGCCGTGCCGGGCTTCATTCTCGATGGACGCTACCTGATTTCCGGCGCCCAGCCCACCGATGTGCTGGTCGATGCGCTGCGTCAGGTGGCCGAGGAAAACGCCAGCGGCTAATGTGTGGGAAGCGCTGCCTGAAGTATGTGGCATCGGAATCTTGTGGACGACGAAGGTCTGCGCCGCTGGCTGACCGTCGTGTTTACCGGAGATCTGGAGTAGCCAGGTTGAGCTTTCACAACCAACAATGCAACGAGTAAGGGAGTCATGATGCCAAGGATGCAAATGCGCCCGCTGATGGCCAGCTTGTTGGCGCTCTTGGGGCTATGGATGGCGCTACGTCCATTACCGGATGCCGCCGTTTCTCTGTCGATCGCTCTGGCTGGTCAAGAGGACATTTCTTCAAGCGTATTGATGGCTCAATTTGTGCATTTTTTTAGCAATACTCTGATCGGACTGAGCCTTATTCTGTGGCGTGAGGCATTGAGCCGATGGCTGGTGCCGCAAGGGTCAGGTGTATTGGTAAGCCCCCGAGCCTGCATGGCGGTGGGGACAGCGCTCATGGGTATTTATTTTATCGCTGCTGGCACGGTGTTGTTGGGGGAGTTTCTCGCGCAACAGCGGCCAAACGCTAGCGCTTACTTATTAGGGCGTGGGGGGACCTCCGTGGTCGTGGGAGCCGTTTTGCTTTTAAGCTCAGCGGGGGGCAGCCGGTTACGGGCGCTACTGTTAAAACTGCGAAGTGCCGGATGGCGGTAAGCATGTGAGCCTATGATAGCGTCCGAAGCCTTGTCTGCTGCCTTCGCAATACACTCTCTTTCTTGTAACCAAAAGGTGGAAGTGCATCCATGAAAACCATCGGCTTGATCGGCGGCATGAGCTGGGAGTCCACCCAAACCTACTACCGCCTCGTCAACCAGCATGTGCGCATGGCGCTGGGTGGGCTGCACTCTGCCAGGGTGGTGCTGTACAGCGTGGATTTTGCCGACATCGAGGCGCTGCAGCATCAGGGCAACTGGGAGGCGACTGCCGAGATATTGGCAGCGGCGGGCAGCGCGGTGGAGGCCGCGGGGGCCGATTGTCTGGTGCTGTGTACCAACACCATGCACAAGGTTGCCGAGCCGCTGGAAGCGGCGGTCTCCATTCCGCTATTGCATATCGCCGATGCCACGGCCCGGGTGCTGCAACGCCAGGGCATTGCCTGCGTAGGTTTGCTGGGCACCCGGTTCACCATGGAGCAGGCGTTTTATATCGAGCGTTTGCAGCGCCACGGTATCGAGGTGGTGGTGCCTACCGAACCACAGCGCGAGCGTGTGCACACGGTGATCTACCAGGAGCTGTGCCTGGGTGTGGTGAAAGCAGAGGCCAAAGCCGACTACCTGGAGATCATCGAGGCGCTTGCCGAGCGCGGCGCGCAGGGGGTGATTCTAGGCTGCACCGAAATCGGCCTGCTGGTTCAACAGGCCGACACTCCCGTGCCGCTCTTCGATACGACCGAGATCCATGCAGAGCAGGCGGTGCAGTGGGCGCTGGGGCATGGTTTTGTATAAAGCCTGCTGCAGTAACGGCGTTGCTTTCGGCTTTAGAATCTTGTTGAGTGAGTAAAAAAGGAATAATTTATACTCATGAACGAGTTCGAGTTTGACGTCAACAAAAGTCAGGCCAACCTGACAAAGCACGGTATTGATTTTGAAGCGGCACAAGCGCTGTGGAAGGATCCATATCTGCTAGAAATTCGCGCAAAATCCGAGGGCGAACCAAGGTTTTTACTAATCGGTATGATCAGTGAAAAACATTGGTCGGCAGTCGTCACCTACCGAGAAGAGCGTATTCGGCTGATTTCTGTTAGACGCTCCCGCAAGAAGGAGGTAGACATCTATGAAAGCTAAAGAGTTCGATAAAAAATTCGATGAAAATCAAGATGATGTTCTCGATGATCTAGACTTTTCCACTGCTCGACGGGTGAATCAGGAGCAAAAGCGGATTAACGTAGATTTTCCTGCATGGGTAGTGGAGTCACTAGACCGTGAGGCTGCGAGAATGGGTGTTACCCGCCAGTCGATTATCAAGGTTTGGTTAGTGGAGCGTCTGCAAGCTGAAGCGGCTCATAAACCTCATGGCCATAACTCAGTAGGGGGACCTCACTAGCGCTGGCCTCTTGGAGGCCAGCGCTCCACCGCTTACTCCAAAAACGCCCGCAGCGTATCGCTGGCTTGCTCGATGGCCACCACGCCATCCAGGTGACCTCGGTTGCCTTCCAGCGTTTCTAGCGTCACCTCAGTGCCGTCGGCTTCGATCAGCTCGGCGGTGCGGCGTACGCCCTCGGGGGCGAAGACCAAGTCGTTCTCGCTATACAGCATCAATGTGGGGGCTTCGATGGCGGCCAGCCCCGCTTCCAGCGAGTCACCGTAGCCAGCCATGAAGGTCTGGTTGGCGCGCACCAGGTAGAGCAGGTGGTTGGCATCGGAAAGCGCCGCACGGGCGGCGGCGATGTCATCCAGGGTTTGTTCGATGGCATAGCGGGCGGTGATGTCCTGGGCGGGGTCGCGCGCGTCGTCGGCCCAATCGCGGTTGAACGCTTTGTTGGCCCACTGCCAGTGGTTGGCATTGAGCGTCACCAGCTTCAGCGCCTCTTTTAGCCCCTCGGTGGGCGGCTCACCATCAGCCCCATAGCGGCCTGCCGCATGGCTGGTGCCGGAGAAAAAAGTGGGTAATCAGAATGGCGTTATCACGCGCTTCGTTCAGCTCGCCGTAGGCTTCCCAGCCTACCGTCACGTTGGGAATCGTCTCGCCGCCCTGGGTGGTAAAGCTCTCGATCTCGAACCGCTGCTTCTCGACCACGCCATCCCATGCCCATAAGGGCATGGCCAACAGTAGGCCAAGGCCGGTAAACGAGGCGGCCGCCACGAGCGTATCGGGTTGCTTGCATCGCATGCGCTTTCCTTATTTGAGGGTTATTGTGATTGTTTTAGGGCTGCTTTCCGCAGCCACTCCCTCAGCATAGTCAGCTTTAGCCCACCTTGAACGGATTCAACCCATTGGCCTGCTGCATCATCATGCGTTTGGCAAACGGCACTCGCTCGGCGAGGTGCAGGCTGAGATCACCCAGTTGGCGGAGCGGCTTGGCCCCGGTGAAGAGGTGGTGGAAGCTATCGGTGGCGGCGATCATTGCCTGGTTGGCCAGACGCCGGTGGCACTCGAAACGGTGCAGGCTGATATGGTCGCCAGGGTCACGGCCTTTGATGATCAGCTCGGCCAGGGTGTCGGCGTCGTGCAGGCCGATGTTCAAGCCTTGACCTGCCAGCGGGTGCACCACGTGGGCGGCGTCGCCGATCAGCGCGAGCCGTTTGCCGATGTAGCGTTTGGCGTGCTGGCGCTTGATGGGGAAACTGGCCCGTGCCACCACCCGGGTCAATTTGCCCAGCCGTTTGGGGAAGGTGGTTTCTATGGCGTGTTGCAGGGCGTCGTTGGAAAGTTGTTCGCGGGCCTTGGTGGCCTCATCGCTGTCGTACCACACCAACGAGGCGCGGTGGCCGGGCAGCGGCAGCATGGCCAGCGGGCCTTTGGGGGTAAAGTACTGCCAGCTGACATCCTGCTGGGGAAGCTCGGTCTCGACGTTGATGATCATCGCCCGCTGGTGGTAGTCGTAGCTGCTGGTGGAGATGCCTGCCAGCTCACGCAGGGTTGAACGTGCGCCATCTGCGGCCACCATCAACCGGGCGCTGAGGGTCTTGCCGTTGTCCAGCTCCAGCAGCCGATGGGTGCTGGCGGCCAGCGTACTCACCGGGGCACACTGGGTGTAGCAGGTGACGCTGGGAAGCTGCTCCAGGCGTTGCCAAAGGGCGTACTGCAGGGCGCGGTTTTCGATGAAAATACCGAAATCGTTCATGCCGCTGTCGTGGGCCGAGAACAGCGAGTGACCGCTGCCATCCAGGTTGGAGACATCGATGTGCCGGAACGGGCAGCAGCGCTCTCCCGGCAGGACCGCACCGCTGGCTTTCACGAACGCCAGCGAGCGGGCGTTGAGTGATGAAATACGCAGGTCGTAATCGCCGCTGGGGGGCGTGGGAGCGCTGGCGCGCTCGACCAGGCCAACCGACATGCCCGCCTGGCCCAGCCTGGCCGCCAGGGCCGCGCCCACCATGCCGCCGCCAACAATGACAATCTCGTGATCCCACTGCATGAGAGGCTCCTTAATCCGCTATCGAGGGCACATTGCATGTGCTTATATTGTCCTACAGTATCGTTGACTTGTCGCAGTATTGCCTAGGGTGATCCATTGACGCAGGCCGTGGAAAGTGTCGAAAAACGAGAGAGCAGCCAGGTGGCCGGGGAAGCACTGGCCGCCTTTATCAAGCGCTACCCCAAACTCTGGGTGATTACCGGGGCGGGCGTCAGTACCGACAGCGGCATCCCCGATTACCGCGATGCCGATGGCCAGTGGAAGCGCCCGCCGCCGGTGCAGCACGGCGATTTCATGAGTTCCTTCGCCGTTCGTCAGCGCTACTGGGCGCGAGCGCTGGTAGGCTTCAAGGCCATGCGTGAAGCCCAGGTGAGCGGCGCGCATCGGGCGTTGGCGAAGCTCGAGGCCATGGGCCATGTGGAGCTTCTCGTCACACAAAACGTTGACCGGCTGCACCAGCGGGCGGGCTCGAAAAAGGTGATCGATCTGCACGGCAGGGCAGACGTGGTCGCCTGTATGGCCTGTGGCTACCAGATGATGCGCCACGCCATGCACAGTGAAATGGCCCGCATGAACCCCGCCTTCGCCGCGCTGGAGGCCCGCCACGCGCCGGACGGCGATGCGGATCTGGAAACCGATTTCTCCAACTTTAAAGTATTGGACTGCCCGCGCTGCCGGGGCATCCTCAAACCGCAGGTGGTCTACTACGGCGATGTGGTTCCTCCGGCGCGGCGCCTGGCAGCTCAGGAGGCGCTGCAACGTGCCGACGCGGTGCTGGCAGTGGGTACGTCCTTGATGGTCTATTCCGGCTACCGGTTCTGTCGCGATGCCCACGCCATGGGCTTGCCCGTGGCCTCGCTGTCGTTGGGCGTGACCCGCGCCGATGCATTGCTGACCCACCAGTGGCGCGCACCGCTGACGCCGGCATTGGAGCAGGCAGTGGCCTGCTTGCAGCAGGGGTAACACGTGGGCGCCCATGGATTGCCACGCTCACCATGGGGCAAGGCATCGTGCGCCAGGTGATCGCCCATTACTTGAGTAGGCTTAGGGTATTCTGTAGGCCATTCATTGAACAGCGGAGTTGCCCGTGCTGACTTTCGAACACCAGTTCGCCACCTTGCCAGAACCGCTCTGGGCGGACTGCCAGCCCACGCCCGTGGCGCAACCCACCCTGATCGCATTCAACGAACCCTTGGCCGTGGCGCTAGGCATGCAAACGCGGCCCGACGATGCCACGCTGGCCCAATGGTTCAGCGGTAATCGGCTACCGCCAGGGGCCGAGCCTAGAGCGCTGGGCTATGCCGGGCATCAATTCGGTAATTTCGTGCCTCAGTTGGGAGATGGTCGGGCGCTGCTGCTGGGGGAAGTGGTGGATCAGCAGGGCCAGCGGCAGGACGTGCAGCTCAAGGGCAGTGGCCGCACGCCGTTTTCACGGGGCGGGGATGGACGCTCGCCGCTTGGCCCGGTGCTGCGGGAATATCTGGTGAGTGAGTTCATGGCCGCCGTGGGCGTGCCCACCACTCGGGCGCTGGCGGCCGTGACCACGGGGGAGCGCGTGGTACGCCAGATGGCCGAGCCGGGGGCCATCCTGACCCGCGTGGCTCGCAGCCATATCCGCGTGGGCACGTTCCAGTTTGCTGCCGTGCGTCGCGATGAAGCCGCGCTGAAAGCGCTGGCCGACCATGTGATTGCTCGCCACTACCCAGAAACGGCCAATGCTGACGATCCGTACCTTGCCCTGCTGGAAGCCGTTACCGCCCGTCAGGCGGCGCTGGTGGCACGCTGGATGAGCCTGGGCTTTATTCATGGCGTGATGAATACCGACAACTGCAGCATTGCTGGCGACACCATCGATTACGGCCCCTGCGCGTTTATGGAACAGTTCGACCCGCAAAAGGTCTTCAGCTCCATCGATCAGGGCGGGCGCTACGCTTTTAACCACCAGCCGGGCATCGCCCAGTGGAACCTGGCCCGCTTTGCCGAAACCCTGCTGCCGCTGATGGGGGAAGAGGGCGAGGCCGTTGTAGAGCAGGCCACCGAGGTGCTTCGCGGCTTTACCGCTCGTTTTGGCGCCGAACAGCGCCGCCTGCATGCCGACAAGCTGGGCCTTGCCCCGGAAAGCGATCACGCCGTGGCGCTGATGGAGGCATTGGAAACCCAGATGCATCAGGGCCGCATGGACATGACCGCGACGTTCGACGCGCTGACGCACTATGCCAAAACGCTGGGTGCCCAAGCCTTGAGCACGGACACGCCAGCCCACTCCCAAAAAGAGGCGCTGCTGGCGCTGACCACTCAGCCAGATGGCCTTGCGGCTTGGCTGGCCGACTGGGAGAACGCCCAGCAAGCCAGCCGAAAGAATGAGCGCCTGGAGGCCATGCGCCGCGCCAACCCGGTGGTGATCCCCCGTAACCACCGCATTCAAGCGGTGATCGACGCGGCAACAGAAGGTGATTTCGAGCCTTTCCACACGCTGCTCGCGGCGGTCACTCAGCCCTTCGATGAATCTGAAGCCGCGCGCCAACTGGCAGCCCCTGCCACGGCCAGTGAGCAGGTGCTGCGCACTTTTTGTGGTACGTGACGGCGGCACACCCTGTGATAAACTGTGCTTTTTTACAGGTAAGGGCGGAGGCAAGGTCGGCCTGTGCGCAAAATCATTCACTGCGACTGTGACTGCTTCTATGCGGCGGTCGAGATGCGCGACAACCCCGCGCTGGCGGAGATTCCCATTGCCATTGGCGGCAGTGTGGAGCAGCGCGGGGTGGTGGCCACCTGTAACTATCCTGCCCGCGCGTTTGGCATCCACTCCGCCATGCCCATGGCTCAGGCGCTCAAACGCTGTCCTCACCTCACGGTGATTCGTGGCGATATGGCTAAGTACAAGGCCGTGGCACGCCAGGTGTTTGCCATCTATCGCGATGTCACCGAACTGATTGAGCCGCTCTCGCTGGACGAAGCCTTTCTGGACGTCTCGGACGTCACGCAGTATCACGGCAGCGCCACCCGCATGGCAGAAGCCATTCGCCAGCGGGTGAAAGAGCAAGTCGGCATTACCGTGTCGGCGGGGGTGGCACCCAACAAGTTTCTCGCCAAGATCGCCAGCGACTGGCGCAAGCCCGATGGGCTGTTTGTCATCACGCCAGACGATATCGACGCCTTCGTGCAGCAGTTGCCGGTGAAAAAAATTCATGGGGTGGGGCCGCGCACCGCTGAAAAGCTGGCCGAACTGGGGATTCAAACGGGGGCGGATCTGCGCGCCCGGCCGCTGACCGAGCTGGTGGAGCGCTTTGGTCGCTTCGGCCATCGGCTGCACGAGCTTAGCCACGGGCGAGATGAGCGACCGGTCAAGACCCACCGCGAGCGCAAGTCGATCAGCACCGAACAAACCTACTCTCGGGACTTGCCGACCCTCGACGCCTGCCGCCATGAGCTGCCAGAGCTGATCAGCGATCTGGAGCGCCGCTACGCACGCCTCGACCCGGCCCCCGCCGTGCGCGGGCTGATGGTGAAAGTGAAGTTCAACGACTTCACTCAAACCACTGTCGAACACGCCGACCCGGCGCCCGATCTGGAGCAGTTCGAAACCTTACTGAACGTGGGCTGGGCCAGAGGTGAACGCCCCGTGCGCCTGTTGGGGGTGGGGTATCGGTTGGCGGAAGAGACGGCTGCCCAGCAGCTCTCGCTGTTTTAATTAGCAGGTTAACCCTTGGGTGGATTGACGGGTACTCGGGCTCGCGTTAAAACAGTTGTATGATAGGGCTTACGTGATAGTTCTTATGTGATAGCCCCCGAACCGCCAGATGACCCACGAGCCCGCCATGCCTGCCGATGCCACCCAACGCCCCCGCTTAGTGTTTGCCCATGCCAACGGCTTTCCCGGCTTGAGTTACCGCAGCCTGTTAGACCCGCTGGCGGAATCGTTCGATGTTCACCCGCTGGACCGCTTGGGCCACCACCCGGATTACCCGGTGAACCACAACTGGGGCAACCTGGTAGAGGAGCTGTTGAGCTACCTGCCCGACACCGATGCACCGCTCTTGGGGGTGGGGCATTCACTGGGCGGCACGCTGATGGCCATGGCTGCCGACAAGCAGCCGGAGCGTTTTCGCGGTGTGATCATGCTCGACCCGCCGCTGATGCTGGGGCCGGATGCCTGGGCTATGAAAGCGGCCAAGCGCTTTGGGTTCATGGACCGGATCACCCCCGCGGGTAAAACCAAGGGGCGGCGCACGGTGTGGCCCAGCCGTGAGGCCATGGCGACCTCGCTGCGGCGGCGAGGGCTGTTTCGTCGCTTTACCCCCGAGGCACTCAACGACTACATTGAAGCAGGCACACGGCTGCTGGACGATGGCAGTGCCGAGCTGACCTTCGACCCGCGCATCGAGCTGGAAATTTTCCGCCACCTGCCGGATCACCTCTCCGGCTTGCCCCAACGGGTAGGCGTACCCGTTCAGCTAGTGGCCGGGCTGGAGTCGCACTTGATGACGCCATCGCGGGTCAAGCGCATCGCCCGCCGGGGGTTGCCGGTCAGTACGGTGCCGGGCACCCACATGTTCCCCATGGAGCACCCGGAGGAGACCCGCTCGGCGATCCTGGCCGCGTGGCAGCAGTTTCAAACAGCGCCATCATAGGGCGCTCAAGGAGTCGATATGTACCTTTCCGTACAGCTGAGCTACTACCCGCTGGCCGATGATTTCAAGCCCGTGGTGAAAGAGGTCGTCAAACGCCTGGAGGCCACCGGGCTGGAGGTTCATCCTAACCGCATGAGTACCCAGCTATTCGGTGAGTTCGATGAGGTGATGGCGGCACTCGGCGAGGTGATGAAGTGGTCGTTCGAGACCCACGGCAAAGCCGTGTTTACCGCCAACTTTTTGGAAGGTGATCGGCGGCCCCGTTAAATGAAGCCACCGAGCCAAACCAGGCTGGCGCAGCCGTTGTCAAGTTTTCTGGTGCTCAAGGCTTGATAGTTGTGGCTGTTCAATGGCGTCTTCCACTAAGGAGGGCCAAGAGGCTTTTAGATATTTGTTCAATATCTTGAACTTTTCGAACTCGGGTTGTTGCGTGCCAAGCTTAATAAATCAATACCCCTAGCTCGCAGCCGGAAGCTGCTTGCGGCTGAATGCCGTGAGCGCTACCAGCAGTGCTGTAGTGGTAAGAATGGCCACTGCGCTCATGGCCATACCGACCCCGGGAGAGCCCTGCTCAAATTGACCAAAAACGAAGGTTGAGACTGTGCGCATGCCCGCTGGTGCAACCATCAATGAGGCCACTAGTTCGCGGGAAGCAATCGCGAACACCAGCAGCATCGAAACGAGCAAACTGGGTGCCAATGCAGGCAGCAAAATTCGGCGAAACGTCGTGAAAAAGCCCGCACCACAGACTCGTGACGCTGCTTCCAAGCTCTCGCCCATCTGCCGAAAGGCCGCCGAGGCGTAGCGCACCGGATAGGGCAACAGTAGGCATGCGTAGGCTAGTAGTAGCATGGCGCCCGTGTTGTAAATCTGTATCGGCCACCAGCTCTGATTCCATGCCAGAATTAGCCCCACTGCCACCACGATGCCCGGCATAGTATTGGGCAGTAGTGAGAGCAGATCTAGCAGCCCCTTTCCACGCAGATGAGCACGCACCACCAAATAGCCCACCAGGGCACCCAGCACACCGGTCAGCAGTGCTGTTCCGATGGCCAGCCCCAAGCTGGTAGAGAGCGCCTGCAGTGCCCCACCGCGATTGGCGAAGAGTGCCTCGAAGTGACGAAGAGAGAGATTGTCCCAGGCAATTCCACCAGAAAGAGTGCCAGTGAAAGCGGTGGCCAGCACTGCGAGGATCGGTATTGCCACGGCGGCCAGCCCCACTAGGCTAAACAAACCTAGCACTGGCCAACGCCATGGGCCTAGCTCGATACGCTCAATTGGCGCTGGTTTTCCAGTCTGGCTGACGAAAGAACGACGCGTTACCAACCAGTGTTGTAGGTAAAAGGCCGCCATGGCAAGCATTACCAGCAGCAGTGACAGTACCGCTGCTCCTGGAATATCGATGGGCCAGTCGGCAAAGCGCTCATGGATGCCCGTTACCAGCACTTTATAACCGGCTTGGGCGCCCAAGGTAGCGGGGGTGCCGAACTCTTCAATAGTTAGGGCGAACACCAGCAGCAGACTGGCAGCGATACCAGGGGTTGAAAGCGGCAGCGTGATACGCCAAAAGGCTCTCCAGCCACCCGCACCACTCACTCTTGCGGCAGCAGCATAGCGCCCGCCGATACTCATCATCGTGCGCGATACCGCGAAGTAGACTACTGGAAAAACGTTGAGCACCATCACGAATACAATGCCCGAAAAAGAGAATAGAAAAGCGCTGGCAGAGAAGCCGCTTAACTGCTCGGCGTAACCGCTAGGCTGAAGGGTCAGCATCCACGACAAAGCGGCAATATAGGGTGGAATCATAAAGGGGATCAAAAAGATCAGATCCCAGGCGGCACCGCCGGGTATCCGGGTCAAGGCGCGCAGCGCACCTAGTGGTATGGCAAGTAGGGCGCAGCTCACGACTACGGCAATGCCCAGGCTCAGCGTATTGCCTAGCAGCCCGAGAAGCTCCGGATCCGAGAACAGCGGCACAAACAGGCTGAAGGCCCCGGTTAGCTCGCCACGCGACCAACCGGGGAAAATGGCCTGCAGTAACACGTATAGCAGCGGCAGCCCGACCAAAATCAACAGGGTCGCCGCCGTCAGCAGCATAACAACACCCGCTCCGGTGACACGGGGCAGGTGTTGGGGAAGGCGCAAGTAGAGACGAGCCAACATTAGGTACCTGTGGCCTCACGGAAGTGATTAATAATAGCCTCGCGCTGGGCGTTCATGGCTTCGCTGTCTACATCGATCAACGTCAGCTCTTGGATAGTGGGGCGCAGCGCCTCAATATCGGTGCGCGACGGCATCAGGTAGCGCTCGGCAACACGCGCCTGGCCCTGCTCGGAAAGCACGAAGTCGATAAATTGCTCAGCCTCGTCGGGCATTGAGGTGGATGACAGGATCATCATCGGCCGTGGAGCAATCACCGTACCGCTCTTGGGGAAGATCACCTCAATGGCCTCACCTTCGGCTTGCTGACCCAGGGATATGTAATCCACCGCGCCGAATACCACCGACTTGGCCCCTTGTAGCACCGGATTGAGGGCACGAGCATTGGGGCCGGGCACGATCATACCGTTGTCGGCGAGGTCTGCCATCAACTGCCAGGTGGCCTCCTCACCCATGGCAGTCAGAAGACCGCTTACCAGTTCGAAGGCAGCGCCAGACTGAGCCGGGTCGGGCATGGTTATCTGGTCACGATAGGCCGCACCAGTGAGGTCGCTCCAGTCAGTTGGTTGCGGAACGTCGGTATTGCTGTTCCACACTAAGGCTAGGGCCGAAACCCCTTGAGCGACATAGTGATCGGTCTTGAGAAAGTCGGGCACCGTTTCGGCGTTGGGTGAGAGATACTGATGCAGAAGGCCGTCTTCATGCAGCGACTTGGCGCTGTCCCAGGAGGCGGAGATCACCACATCGGCTAGCGGGTTGGACCGTTCGGACTCCAGGCGAGCCATCACTTGCCCTGTAGTACTTTGGAAGACATTAACCTCAATGCCAGTCTCTTCAGTGAAGTCGTCGGCCAGATTTTCAATCAGAGCACCTGGGCCTACGGAGTAAACGGTCAAGGCACTCGCCGAGGCCAAACCCGGCAGCGCAAACAAACAAGCACCTAGGGTAAGGGGTTTCAAACCGTACATAATAGACTCCTGTTAATAAAAGCAACTTACGAAGAAAAACACATGTTAAAAAAACACGCCCCGTTTGGTCAGGCACTGGCTTTAATGGCTGCGTCTGTGCGTGGTATTAAATCCAGCAGGCGCCCCTCTGCATTCCAGGCGCGCAGAGCGCTGAAGTCGATGTCAATACCCGCTTGGCAGCCCCGCTCCGGTGCATGAGGCGCGTGCAGCTTGATCGAACTACCATCAGCCAGGGTGAGTTGAAGCGACAAGTGCTCGCCCTGGAACAGGCGTCCGGTGATTAGCCCACGCAACACACCGTATTCTGGCGCGCAAAGCCGAATTGCGCGGCGTGGCAAGAGCAGGTGAATATCACCGTGGTGCCCGCAGGCTGCGCCCAGCGGTAGGCTGGCATCGCCAAGTGCCAAACCCTGGTCATTGAGCCGACTACTGAGCAGAGTGCCAGCATCTACGAAATCGGCGATATCGGGCGTGGCTGGTGTATGAAAAAGTGATTCCGGCGAATCAACTTGCTGTAGGCGACCCTGCTGGAGTACGGCAACACGATCAGCTAAGGCAAACGCCTCGTGTTGATCATGGGTAACGAACACTGCCGTCAAATTGAGCTCCTCAATAAGACTGCGAATCTCGAGTGCGAGATTCTCGCGCAGCCCCTTGTCGAGGTTGGAGAGCGGCTCGTCCATCAGCAGTAGCCTTGGCTTGGCAACAATGGCCCGTGCTAGAGCAACCCGCTGCTGCTGGCCGCCAGAAAGGGCGCCAGGTGCACGCTCAGCAAAATCGGCAAGCCCTACTAAAGAAAGCGCCCACTCCACCTGAGGGCGTCGTGCGTTGGCTCTTACCCCTTGCATCTCCAGCGGGAAAGCCACGTTTTGATAAACGCTCATATGGGGCCATAGAGCGTAATCTTGGAAAACCATTCCCAAGCGGCGTTCATCTGGGCTCAGATGACGGCCTGGGGCGGCGACACACTCATTGTCGAGGAGAACCTCGCCTTCATTGACGTCTGACAGGCCGGCAATGCAACGCAGAAGTGTTGTTTTGCCGCAGCCGGAGGGCCCTAGCAAAGCCAGCACCTCACCTCGCGGTAAGGCTAGATCAATGCCATCAAGCGCGACAGTATTGCCAAAGCGCTTGTGTAGGCGTTTGATTTCGAGTGCATGAGTGGACATTACAGACTCTTCTCTCGCATAGACACTCAACCGTAGCACGGAAATATGTCAGTGATGTGACATGCGGATATTGGATATATTCGGGCGCTTCCCTGTGCCCAAACCGTCGTATCAGTGATCAGAACTCGTACTGCAAACGAGCCCCCAATACCCAGCTGTCCCACTCTTTTACGCCATCATCAAGACTGGTGTCGCCAGCTTCTGCATCGATATACATTAGATTGAATTTGGCGATGATTTCAGGCTGCATGTACCAGTTGAGACCCAGAGTCCAGTGATCCACCTGCTGCTTGCCGCGAGGGGCGTGATGATCTGTATGATCCGCAGTAGCGTAGCGACCGAGCAATTCAAAAGCGCCCCAGTTACCCTGTGACGGGCTAAAAGGCCGATTGGGTGTGATGCGTCCAAAATCACCGCTAAATGCGCGGTAGTTACGCGATTCACCGGTAAGAAAAACTCCTGCCTGGGCGTACCAGCCATCCATGGTCATACTGTCCACTTCTCCTTGGGAGAAGTTGGGGTCGTTAACGTCACGGTTGAGATCTTGGCGAATGTATTCTGCCTGAACCGAAAATGGGCCATGACCAGCAGCGAACTCTAGGTTGCTAGTAGTGAAATCGCTAACAGCCTCCATGTCGCGACGGCCAATAATGCGTCCGTCTACGGCACGTGTACCAAGACGGCTGCGCATACGTACATCTTCATATTCGCCGCTGTCCTCATCGCGAGCGTTCTTACGGTAGTTACCAGAAACGCCAAGATGTAAAAAAGCATTGTCTTCGTTAACAGGAGCAATGCTTGCTCGACCAGAAAGGGCATAGCCTTCGGAAACTTCACGGTTGCTACCTACTCCGTCACCGCCAAAGGCACCGATAGCCCCATACCAGTCTGGCTGCAGCGTCTCGTACATAACACCAAGGTTTCGACTGGGTCGATAGGCATCAATGGGAGTTGCCCGTTCAAGGAACGATATACGACGTGAACTGGTGGAACTTTCCAAGCTAAAAGGCTCTTTGAAATGCCCAAACGCCAAACGCCCGTTATCCATTAGATAAGCAATATAGGCGTTGGCAAAGCGCACCTCTTCGTCGCGGAAATCCGCCTCCAGCTGCCACTCCCAGTTATCGTGGAAAAGACCCAAGGCACCGAGGCGGGCACGCCGAATGATGGTGCCTGTCTTGCCCAGATTACCTTCGCCAACTCGGTGGTCGTCGGTGGTATCATCATTGTCATCTACATATGCCGTATCAAGCATCAAGCGACCTCGGATACGGAAGCGGTCACTACCGTCAGCGGTCTCAACACCAAAACGACGCACCTGGACATTAACGTCATCCTGCTGCAAGCCTTCTTGTGGTTCGTACTGTAGACCGTCATCACGGGTCGGTTGCTGGGCAGCGGCCTGGTTGGCCTGGGATTCGGCACGCAGCTCATCGACATCCTGCTGGGTGAGTACACCACGCTCAAGTAGACGCTCCAACAGAGCGTCCTCGTTAGCAGTCGCTATTGAGGAAACAGAAATGCCCGCTAGGGCCGTGAACATAGCCACGGAATGGGCTAGAGGAATTTTTTTGGACATGTACATAAGTATTGCCTGTCTTTATGGATTTTTTCACCAATCCGTGGCGAGGTGAAGTTTCTCTTTGTACGTCGGCAAATTCGACAGGAACTACTCTAATGGGCGCATGTTTCCCGATGATTACATGTATATTTTCCTGCTCATGTGGTCTATGACATATTCGCACTGCCACCACTAAGGTGCGTGACGGAATGATTGCTAACCTGTTCGTTCTACAGAGCCTGACAGGCGAAAGCAGAGGACGCGTTGCCTGGGCATCACTGCTGTTTTTCTTGCTAATGTGCCTGGCGGCCGTGATCGTCAGTGTCTGGCCTGCGCTGGTGCTTTGGCTGCCTCGCGTCATGGCAAACTAAGATCGTTGGTAACTGAGCTCCCCGGTCTGTTGGCCAAGCGTTCTTGCCGATGTGCGTAAAAAGGCGTGATCGACGAGTATCGCCTGTCTTTACATTATTTGTTATAATATAACAAATTGATTGGCAGTGGATGCAGATGATGTCACAGGCATCTTCTCCCCGTGCCGATGCGGTACTCAGCGTGCGTCAATTGAACGTTCGCGCAGGTGAGCATCAGTTTATCAACACCCACACAGGGCATAACGGATGACGACGAATAGCGCGTGGGCAGAGCGTCTATTGCAGATGCCTGACAGTGATTATATGAATGACGAACAGCTCGCTTTTTTCCGCCAGCGACTGCTCAATGAGCGCGATGAAATAGAGGAGCATTTAAAGGAAATAAGAGGCGTCATTGCTTCCCACGAGCGTGATAGTGACGAAGCTGATCAAGCGGCGTTCGAAGAGGAGTTGCGCTTGGCCTTACGTCAAGCCGACCGTGAGAGCCGTCTGCTCAACAATATTGCTGAAGCGTTAAAACGTATCGAAACCGGCGACTACGGCTACTGTGACGAGACCGGTGAACCTATCGGATTGGCTCGGCTAATGTTTCGTCCCACCGCCAAGCTCTGTATCGAAGCGAAAGAGCGTCAGGAGCAACAAGAGCACCATTACCGCAAAGCAAGATGGGGATAGGCAGGATTCAGCGTCACTTGCATCAAGTAGTTGATCCTTTTGATAAGCGTGTGGTGAGAGCGCTGGCGGGTCGCCAGCGCTCGAAGAAGCTAGGTTCATGGCGAGAGTGAAAGAGATCAATGGGACAGTATCTCAACGATGATCTCTTCGCCGTAGTCTTTGTACTCTTCGGCCGTTTTGTCGCCTTGTTCGGTTTTATGGGCGGATACGGGGTCTAGAGTTCCATCCAGCAGATAGGGTAGAGGGACTGTCAGTCGCCTTCTCAGTCGGAAAGCGAGCGATCAGCAATTTGTTTATCGTCGAAGTAGCCCGCAAAATATCGTGATCATGTTTGGCTATGGCGAACGACGCGCATGCCAGGACTGCAGAGCTCAGTGCCAGCGTGCTGGCTGTCTTGATGACGAGTACTGGCATGGCTAAATATTATTTGCTTTTTAATAAGGTGTCATATCATATTTTTAAGGGGCTGCAATGTAGCCGCGCCGATGATTGAGGCCTGTATCAGAAGAGGATGTCGAGCGGATGCAGTGACGAAACATGCCGCGTAAAAACGGCAGCGCCGCCCTGTGGGGCGGCGCTCTAGCGGGTGCGGGATGGCTTAGATCAGCGATTCCAGGCAGGACTCGATGATGTCTAGGCCTTCGTTCAGCACGTCGTCTTCGATGGTGACGGGCATCAGGAAGCGGATGGTGTTGCCGTACATGCCGCAGGAGAGCAGGATCAGACCCTCTTCACGGGCTTTTTTGCACAGCGCTGCTGCCAGCTCCGGGTCCGGGGTGCGGTCGGTCTTGTTGTTCACCAGTTCGAAGGCGGCCATGGCACCCATGTTACGCACGTGGTCGATGCAATCGAACTTGCCTTGCCACTCGTTGAAGCGCGCCGCCAGCTTCTCGCCCAGCGCCTGGCTCTTCTCGAGGATGTTCTCCTCTTCGAAGATTTCCATGACGGCCAGCGCTGCGGCACAGGCGGTGGGGCTGCCGGTGTAAGTGCCGCCCAGGGAGTTGGGGCCAGAGGCGTCCATCACCTTGTCGGTACCGACGATGGCCGAGATTGGCATGCCGTCGGCCATGCTCTTGGCCATGGTCATCATGTCCGGCTCGACGCCGCTGTGCTCGATGGCGAACATCTTGCCGGTGCGGCCAAAGCCCGACTGCACTTCGTCGATGATCATCAGCATGCCGTGCTCATCGCAAATTTCGCGAATCTTCTTCAGGAAGCTGGTCGGGGCGGGGTAGAAGCCGCCTTCACCCAGTACTGGCTCAAGAATGATGGCGGCAGTGTCTTTGGGGTTGGCGTCGGTTTTCAGCGTCATCTTCAGGCCGCGAATGGCCTCGTCTTCGCTGACGCCGTGGTAGGGCACCGGGTAGGGCGCGCGGAATACGGTGCCGGGCATCGGGCCGAAATCGGTCTGGTAGGGCGCGACCTTGCCGTTCATGGCCATGGTGTAGAAGGTGCGGCCATGGTAGCCGCCATCGAAGCAGATCACGTTGGAGCGACCAGTGGCGGCGCGAGCGATCTTCACCGCGTTTTCCAGCGCTTCGGCACCGGAGTTGGCCAGCATGACTTTGGCATGGCCACGCACGGGAACGATGTGGCTCAGCTTTTCGGCGACCTTGACGTAGCCTTCATAGGGCATGACCGTTTGGCAGGTGTGCATGACCTTGTCGAGCTGGGCTTTTACCGCGGCCACGACCTTCGGGTGGCGATGCCCCACGTTCAACACGCCAATACCGCCCGCGAAGTCGATGAAGCGGTTACCGTCGGCGTCCCAGATCTCAGCGTTTTCGGCGCGGTCCGCAAAGGCGGTAGCGGGGCTTGCTGCACCTGCCGCGACGTATTTCTGCTTTAGTTCGTTTAGCTCGGCATTGCTCATGGCTCAACTCCTTTGGGTTGGGGTGTGCTTGTCAGCATCTTGTAAGCATAGTGCGCATCTCAACATCGTGTGCATTAGCGTGTATCACATAGATGACGGTGCGATGACGACGCGATTGCGTCCAGCCTGCTTGGCCTGATACATGGCCTTGTCTGCCTGATCCAGCATCCGAGTGCTGGAGCCTTTACTGTAACATGCGATGCCCGCCGACAGCGTCACGGTGAGCTGGTGCTGGGAATAGGTGTTTGTGCCACCTCACAGCGCTTACACACTCCGTTCACTCGCGCACAGTTGGCCATGCCGTTACCCCATGTCGTCTTTCATTCGGCCAACGGGTCATGTCGCCTGGATTGGAAATCGTCGCAAAGCACGTGCTCGGATTAGCCACGAGCTGCCAAGAGATAAGCTTAGTCTAGCGACAACGGTACTGCCTGTGTAGGTTTTGTATAGGGTAGTGATGGCAGGCAAAAAAAACGCCCGGCTGGGCGTTTCAAGGGGTACTACATCGACATGGGTTCATGGTTAAAGTGGGTAGTAGTTGAAGTGGGTCATATTCGCAAGAGAGCAATTAGATGATGCCTGCCGCGCGAAGCGCCGCGCGCTGCTCATCACTAATACCGATGGCATCCAGCACGCTATCGGTGTGCTCGCCCAGGGTCGGGGGAGCGCTCTGGGCACTCAGTGACTGCCCGTTGATACGAATCGGGTTGGCGACGAGATTGACCTCGCCTGCCAGTGCATGGGGCAGCGTCTGCTTGAGCCCGCGTGCCTTGACATGAGGATCGTCAAACACGCGATCCAGGGTATTGATAGGCCCGCAGGGCACACCGACCGCTTCGCAGGCTGCCAGCCAGGTGTCGGTAGGCTGTGCTGCCAGGGCGAGCGCCAGGGTCGGCACCAGCGCTTCGCGATGCTGTACACGACTGCCGTTGGTGGCAAAGCGTTCGTCCTGTGCCAGCTGCGGCTGGTCGATGACCTGGCAGAAGCGCTTGAACTGTTCGTCGTTGCCGACGGCCACGATCATGTGACCATCGGCGGTAGCAAACGCCTGATAGGGCACGATGTTCGGGTGCGCATTGCCCAGCCGCTGGGGTACCTGGCCGGAGGTCAGGTAATTGAGTGCCTGGTTGGCCAGCACACCTACCTGTACGTCCATGAGCGCCAGGTCGATATGGCAGCCTTCGCCACTGTCGCGGCGCTGGTATAGCGCTGCCAGCACCGCATTGGCGGCATACAGGCCCGTGAAAATATCGGTAATGGCGACCCCCACCTTGACTGGGCCACCGCCAGGTTCACCGTCGGGTTGGCCGGTCAGGCTCATGAGGCCGCCCATGGCCTGAATCATGAAGTCGTAGCCCGCCCGGTGGGCGTAGGGGCTCTGCTGGCCAAAGCCGGTAATGGAGCAGTAGACCAGGCCAGGGTTGAGTGCCTTCAGGCTCGCGTAGTCCAGGCCGTACTTTTTCAGCCCGCCGACCTTGAAGTTTTCCAGCACCACGTCCGATTGGGCCGCCAACTGCTTGATCAGTGCCTGGCCTTCGGGCTTGGCCATATCGACCGTCACCGAGCGTTTGCCGCGATTGGCGCACAGGTAGTAGGCAGACTCGTTGCTGCCGGAGAGCCAGGGTGGCCCCCAGTGGCGCGTGTCATCGCCGCTTTGGGGGCGCTCTACCTTGATCACCTCGGCACCCATGTCGGCCAGCATCTGCCCGCACCAGGGGCCTGCCAGCACCCGAGAGATATCGAGTACCTTGATGCCTGCCAGGGGCTTTGCGACTGTGCTCATGGGGTGCCTCGCTGAGTGATGACGACGTTAGAAGAACGACTGAATGCCGGTTTGTGCGCGGCCCAGAATCAGGGCGTGCACATCGTGGGTACCTTCATAGGTATTCACGGACTCCAGGTTCACCATGTGGCGAATCACGCCGTACTCGTCGGAGACGCCATTGCCACCGTGCATGTCGCGGGCCACCCGGGCGATGTCCAGCGCTTTGCCACAGTTGTTGCGTTTGATTAGCGAGATCATTTCCGGCGCCCAGTTGCCGCTGTCCATCAGGCGGCCCACCTGCAGGGCGGCTTGCAGGCCCAGCGTGATTTCGGTCTGCATGTCGGCCAGCTTCTTCTGGATCAGCTGGTTGGCGGCCAGCGGGCGGCCAAACTGCTTGCGGTCCAGGGTGTACTGACGGGCAGCGTGCCAACAGAACTCAGCGGTGCCCATCACGCCCCAGGCGATGCCGTAGCGTGCCTTGTTCAAACAGCCGAAAGGACCTTTCAGACCGCTAACGTTGGGCAGCAGGTTCTCTTCAGGCACGAAAGCGTTGTCGAGGACGATTTCGCCGGTGATCGATGCACGCAGAGAGACCTTGCCTTCGATTTTCGGGGTGGAGAAGCCTTCGGTGCCGCGCTCGACGATGAAGCCTTTGATCTGGTTATCGTGAGCGGCGGACTTGGCCCAGACCACCGCGATATCGGCAATCGGGCTGTTGGTGATCCACATTTTCGCGCCGGTCAGGCGGTAGCCACCATCGACTTTTTCCGCACGGGTGATCATGGAGCCCGGGTCGGAGCCATGGTCGGGTTCGGTCAGGCCGAAGCAGCCCACCATCTCGCCACTGGCCAGCTTGGGCAGGTATTTGTGTTTCTGCTCTTCGGAGCCATACGCTTCGATGGGGTACATCACCAGCGATGACTGCACGCTCATGGCCGAGCGGTAGCCGGAATCGACACGCTCCACTTCACGGGCGATAAGGCCATAAGCCACGTGGTTGACGCCCGCGCCGCCGTATTCCGGGGAAACCGTGGCGCCCAACAGGCCCAGCTCGCCCATCTCGGACATGATGTCACGATCGAAACGCTCTTCGCGGAAAGCGCTCAGCACACGTGGCTGCAGGTTTTCCTGGCAGTAGTCGTGGGCGGCGTCACGAATCTGGCGCTCTTCATCGGTGAGCTGGTGTTCGAGAAGCAGCGGGTCGTCCCAGTTGAAGCGTGTCATGGCGTTGAACTCCGAAAGATGATCTTGTTGAGCTCAATGTATCGCCGTTATTTAAAAATATCTACATTTTTTTAAAACGCAGAATTTAATCGCCCGGCATTCAATCGATGCCGCGGGCTTGCAGTACCCGTGTGATGATAGGCACCGGGGTCATCAGGTGGTCGCGCATCAGATCGGCCGCCTGCTCGGTGTTGCGGGCGAGAATGACGTCGACCAGCGCCGCGTGCTCCTGGCGCTTGATGTCCAGCGCCTGGGGCGACATGACGGTCTCTTGCAGCCACAGGTGGCGATAGCGCTCTACCTGATCGAACAGGGTGTTGCGCATCTGCAGCAGGTGGGGGGAGTTGCAGCCGCTGGCAATGGCGGTATGGAACGCCTTGTGGCGTAAATCCCAGCCGTCCAGCAGTTCGTCGGGGGAGCTGACGTCGGTGACTTTGGCCAGGCGGTGTGCCGTGGCCAGCACGTTGGCTTCCCAGTCGTCGTCGCCACGTTCGATGGCGAGGCGCAAAATCAGCCCTTCCAACTGAGCGCGAGCGTCGTAGATATCGTTCAGTTCGGCCAGCGACATGGCCGCCACCCGGTAGCCCCGTTGGCTGATGGCCACGACCAGTCGGTCGGCGACCAACTGTGACAGCGCTTCACGCAGGGGGCCGGTGCTCACGCCGTAATACTCTTTCAAACGGCTCATCAAGAGCTTCTCTTCGGGGGCATAGCGGCCACGAATGATGTCCTGCTTGAGCGCGTGGTAAGCGCTAATTGCCAGGTTCTGGCGCGGTGCATCGTGCTCCATGGGGACTCCTTGGATCAGTGTGGCTTAGACCAATGTAGGGGCATGGCGGTCAACGTAGAATAACGGCTATTATCAATAAATTTTGAAAATTTGGCACAGGTAACGACATTCATGTGGGATTTCATCATTGTCGGCGGCGGCATACTGGGTTTTTCCACCGCCATGCAGCTGCAACAGACCTACCCGGACAAACGCTTGCTGGTGTTGGAAAAGGAAGCAGGCCCCGCTCAGCATCAAACCGGCCATAACAGCGGCGTGATTCATGCCGGGGTGTATTACACGCCGGGAAGCCTGAAAGCGAAGTTTTGCCTGGAGGGGAACCGTGCGACCCGCGAGTTCTGTGACCAGCATGGCGTGGGTTACGACATCTGCGGCAAGCTGCTGGTGGCCACCAACCCGCTGGAAAAGCAGCGTATGGAAGCGCTCTGGGAGCGCACGGCGGCCAACGGTCTGGAGCGGGAGTGGCTGGAGGCTGCGGCGCTCAAGGAGCGAGAGCCCAACATTACCGGTGTGGCGGGCATTTTCGTGCCTTCCAGCGGCATCGTGAACTATGCCGAAGTCACCCAGGCGATGGCCGCCGAGTTCACCCGGCTGGGCGGCGAGATTCGCTTCGAGCACTGCGTGACGGGCCTTGACGAGCGGGCCGATGAGGTCGTGGTGACCACCGAGCATGAGACCTTCACCAGCCGCTACCTGGTCTCCTGCTCGGGGTTGATGGCCGACAGGGTGATCCGCATGCTGGGCAAGGACCCCGGCTTCACGATTTGCCCCTTCCGTGGCGAATACTACCTGCTTCCCGAGCGCCACAACCGCATCGTCAACCACCTGATCTACCCGATTCCCGACCCTGCCATGCCTTTTTTGGGTGTTCACCTGACCCGCATGATCGACGGGACGGTCACCGTTGGGCCCAATGCGGTGCTGGCGCTCAAGCGCGAAGGGTATCGCAAGCAGGACATGTCGCTACGCGATATGGGGCAGATGTTCAGCCACCCAGGCATCCTGAAAGTGCTGGGCAAGCATCTCAAGCCTGGGCTGGTGGAGATGAAAAACTCGCTCTACAAGCGCGGCTATCTGGAGCTGGTACGCAAGTACTGCCCGAGCCTGACCCTGGAGGATTTGACCCCTTACCCGGCGGGCGTACGCGCTCAGGCGGTCTCCAACGATGGTCGGCTGGTGGATGACTTCCTGTTCGTAAATACTCCGCGCACGGTCAACGTGGGCAATGCGCCATCGCCTGCGGCGACCTCGGCGCTACCCATTGGTGCGCATATCGTGGAGCAGGTGAAAACGTTGTTGGATTAGTATCTAACGCAACTGCCGTGCTAACGTTTAAATACCGTTCTCGGCGCCGCTGACGGCGGCGAGAAACTGGCTCCTTACCTCCTTTACGTCAACCATAATCAATAAGTCCAAGCAGGACGGAGGCAATTCCAATGAAAAAACTAAAATATGCCGTTGCAGCGACCATGATGGCGGCTGCTCTGCCCGCCAGCGCTCAGCAGCTCTCCATCGCGACCGGCGGTACCGGCGGCGTTTACTACCCGATCGGTGGTGGCTTTGCCGAAATGATCAACAACCATATCGATGGTGCTCAGGCGACCGCCGAAGTGACCGGCGCTTCCGTCGAGAACATGGGGCTGATCATGCGCGGTGATGCCGATCTGGCCTTGGTGCTGGCCGATACCGCTTATCAGGCCTATACCGGTACGGGTGATTTTGAAGGTCGTCAGATCGAGAATACCCGCGCACTGGCCTCGGTCTACCCGAACGCGGTGCAGCTCGTGACGCTGGCCGAGTCGGACATTCACAGCATTGCGGATCTGGCTGGCAAACGCGTTTCCGTGGGTGCGCCAGGTAGCGGCACCGAGCTGAACGCGCGTGCTCTGCTGGAAGCCAACGGCGTCAGCTACAGCGACTTCACTCCCCAGCGGCTGAACTTCAACGAAACCGCCGATGCCATCCGTGATGGCGATATCGACGCCGGTTTCTGGAGCGTTGGTCCGCCCACCAGCTCGATTCTCAACCTTGCTGCCACGCGCGACATCCGCCTGATCGGCCTGTCCGATGAAGAGATTGCCAACGCCCAGGAAGTGGAAGCGGTGTTTGCGCCTTATGAACTGGCCGCAGGCATGTACGACGGCATGGACGAAGCGGTCCAGACCATTGGTATTCCCAACGTGCTGGTCGTCAATGCCGATATGGACGAAGAGCTGGCCTACCAACTGACCCACCTGCTGTTCGAAAACATCGATGAGCTGATCGCCGTTCACCCGGCAGCCAACGACACTACCGTCGAGTTCACCATGGGCTCTACGCCAGTGCCGCTGCATCCGGGTGCTATCCGCTACTTCGAAGAAGCCGGTGCGGATATTCCTGACAACCTGCGCCCGTAATCGCGGAGCCGCTATGCGGTGGTATTTTCCACTGGTGGCGCTTCTCACGATGAGCGGCATGTGCGCCGAAGCGGGGGCTACCCCTGCTTCGGCGTCGCAGCGTCTGATCGTTACGACCGCAGATCATCAGGCGCTGCTGGATGTCGCGGCACCCAGCGGTAGCCGCTGGTGCATCCAGTGGCAGCACTCGGTAAAGCATTTCACGGTTCTGGACTGCTACCGTAATGCGGCAGGAACGCTGCAGCTGGAGCGCAGCCATCAGCCGGATTTTGCCGCTGGGCTCGGGCATGTCCTTGGACGTGGCGAGCAAGTGTCGGATGGGGAGGGTGGCTACTGGATCAATGAGATTAACGAATCGGTGCCCAATAACCGCTACGCGCTACGGGTGGGGGCTCTCGCGGTAAACCATCAGGTGGTCTGGCCCGATGGTGAGCATGCCGTGTGCAGCTTGAGCGAGCGGGTGGCCGGGCAGCGTGTCACGATTCAACTGATGGAGGCTCGCGACGTTTTGCCCCATGACGATATCTGTCAATGAAAGCCGTTGCCAAGCACATCACATAAAGCCGGGTGTACCACGCCTGGCGCTATTACATAACGTATAAGTTAGCTAACGCTTCCGAGGACTTCATGAACGAATCCACTCCACCGCCGGTCATCATGCCGGGCGGGAATGCGATTCAACCCCGCATCGTGCTGTGGTGTATCACCATTGTTGCCGTGGGGCTTTCGTTATTCCAGCTCTATTCTGCGGGTATTCAACCCCTGGGTCTCTTCTATCAGCGTAGTATCCACCTTGCGCTGATCATGCTGTTGGCGTTTCTGATGTTTCCTGCCTTTGGCCCTCACCGTAAACGCGGTGTGCTGGGCTGGGGGATCGATTTTATCTTTTTTGCCGGGGCGCTGATCACCGGGGGGTATCTGGTGCTCAACTTGGACGCCATTTTCAGCCGCGCCGGGTTCTGGAACGAGACGGACATTCTGGTGGCCTGTATTGCCACGGTGACCGTACTGGAAGCCAGTCGCCGTGCGGTGGGCCTGGGCATGACGATCATTGGCCTTCTGGCGATCATCTATGCCTTTGCCGGGCCAAGGGGCGAGCTGCCTTGGCTGGGCGAGTGGATGCCCGGCATTCTGGCCCACCGTGGCTACAGCCTCGACCGCGTGGCGGGCCAGCTTTATCTGGGGCAGGAAGGTATCTTCGGCCTACCGCTGGGCGTGGCGGCAACCTATATCTTCATTTTCGTCCTGTTTGGCGCGTTCCTGGAAAGCACGGGGGCGGGCAAGTTTTTCATCGATATGGCGTACGCAGCCACGGGCAGGCAGCGTGGTGGCCCGGCGAAGGCGGCGGTGCTGGCATCTGCGGGCATGGGGTCGATTTCTGGCAGTGCCATCGCCAACGTGGTGACCACCGGAGCGTTCACCATTCCGCTGATGAAAAAGCTGGGCTATAAGCCGAAGCAGGCGGGCGGCATCGAGGCGGCGGCCTCTACCGGTGGGCAGATCATGCCGCCGCTGATGGGGGCCGGGGCGTTCCTGATTGCCGAGTACACCAATACGCCGTACCTGGAAATCGTCAAGATCAGTATTCTGCCGGCCATCATGTACTTTGCCACGGTGTATCTCTTTGTCCACATCATCGCCTTGAAGCAAGGCATGCAGGGCATGCCCAAGAGCGAGCTGCCGCAGATGCGCCAGGTAATGAAGGATGGCTGGCATTTCCTGCTGCCGCTGGCGGTGCTGGTATGGCTGCTGGCCATGAGCATGTCGCCCATGCGAGTGGGCTACTACGCGGTGGTGACCATGATTGCCGTGGCGGTGATTCGCTACGCGCTGTGGTACTTCTTCGTGGCCCCCAAACAGGGCCAGCCCGTGACCCTGGAGCGCACCAGGGGCGTGCTGTGGGCAGGGTTGGTGAAGCTTGTGCAAGGGCTGGAGCTGGGCGCGCGCAATGCCGTGGCGGTTTCCATGGCCTGTGCCGTGGCGGGCATCATCGTAGGTGTCGTAGGGCTGACCGGCCTGGGGCTCAAGTTCTCCTCCATGATGCTGGCCTTCTCTGGCGGTAACCTGGTGCTGGCGCTGGTGATGGTCCTGCTGGCGAGCTTGATTCTGGGCATGGGGCTGCCCGTAACGGCCAGCTATATCGTGCTGATCGTACTGGTTGGTCCGGCCTTGACCGCCGAGTTCGGCGTGCCGCTGCTGATCGCTCACCTGGTGGTGTTCTGGTACTCCCAGGACTCCAACGTGACGCCTCCCATCGCCCTGGCAGGCTTTGCCGGGGCAGCGATTGCGGGCAGTAAACCCATGGAGACCGGCGTGCAGGCGTGGAAGTTTGCCAAGGGCCTCTACCTGATTCCGCTGTTCATGGTGTTCAACCCGGAAATCATCGTGGGTGGCCCGGTGCCGGTGGTGATCTGGAACGGGGTCATTGCCATCCTGGCGCTGGGGGCGTTTGCCGCTTCGCTGGAGGGCTATCTGTTTACGCGCATGTCATGGCTGTCGCGTCTGGCCATTGGTGGCGCGATCTTCGCGGTGTTCTACCCCAGCCTGTGGACAGAAGTCGTCGGCGTGGTGGTCATGAGCGTGGTCATCGCAGCCAACTGGCAGGCCAGCCGTCGTGAAGTTCTGAGCGTACCGAGCTAACGGCCATCCCCAAAAGAAAGCCCGGAAACCTTGAGAGGTTCCCGGGCTTTTTCATGCCTGCGGTTCAGGCCAGGCTATTTCGCAGCGCGGCCCTGACGGGCGGTTAGAAGATCGACTCTGCCGCGCCTGACCCCTGCGAGCCGCTGGCTTCTTCCAGCTCCTGGCTGATGCCTCGGGCCTGATAGTCCGGCAAGTGGTCGCGGTGGAACAGCTCGGAAATACCGCCAGGCTGGTCATCGTGCAAGCGTCGCCCAGTGGAGGCGTCCACGCGTGCCGATATGACCGTGGAAGGCCGCTCGGGGATCGCTGAGGGCGAGCCTGCCAGGGCATCCCCCATGAACTCTATCCAGATGGGCAGGGCGGCATTGGCACCGTACTCGGCGATGGTTTCATTGCTGTCCTTGCCCACCCAAACGGTGGTCACCAGCGCGCTGTTGAAGCCCGCGAACCAGGCATCCCGTTGGCTGTTGGTGGTGCCCGTCTTGCCCACTATGTCATCGCGGTTCAGGCTGAGCGCTGCACGGCCAGTGCCCGAGGTAATGACGTCGCGCAGCATGTCACGCAGGATATACACCGCCGCCGCATCGGCCACGCGGGGAGCAACGGGGTAGGTCTTGCCATCGATTTCCACGGTTTTCTGGCCTTCGGCACAGTTGGCACAGGCCACTTGTGGGGTGGCTTCGTCGATCAACTCGTTGTCGTCATCGCGGGTAATCCGGTCGATGAACCAGGGGGAGACCTGGAAGCCGCCGTTGGCAATCACGGCGTAGGCATTGGTCATTTCCAGCGGCGTCAGGTCGGCACTGCCCAGCGCCAGCGACAGGCCACGTGGCAGGCGCTGGGGCGCAAACCCGAACCCTTCCAGGTACTGGATGGTGTGATCCAGCCCCATGGTCTGCAGCACACGAATGGTGACCAGGTTGCGAGAGCGAGCCAGCGCAGGGCGCAGGCGCATGGGGCCCTGGAAGTCACGGCTGGAGTTCACCGGGCGCCACAGGGCATTGCTGCCGTCGTCCAGCACGACCGGCGCGTCATTGACGACGCTGGCGGCGTTCATTTCACCATCTTCCAGGGCCGCCAGATAGATGAATGGCTTGAAGATGGAACCCGACTGGCGCTGCGCCTGCACGGCTCGGTTGAACTTGCTGGCGTTGAAGTCGAAGCCACCTTGCAGGGCCAGAATCGCGCCGGTAGTCGGATCCTGAGCTACCAGTGAGCCTTCGGCGTCCGGGCGCTGGGAAAGGCGCAGGGAGCCGTCGTCGTTCTCGATGACGCGAATCAGGTCGCCACGCTCGGCAATCTGGCTGGCGCTGCTGGGTTCGGCACCGCGGCTGCGCGGGCTGAGGTAGGGGCGCGCCCAGCTCAAGCCGCTCCAAGTGATGGTGTGCAGTTCACCGCCACGGGTGAGTACCTGCATTTCACGGCCACTGCTTTCGACCACGATGGCGGGGCGCAGCAGGCCGTAGTTGGGCGTACGCTCGAGTACCTGCAGCCAGTTACTCACGTCGCCATCGACACCGTCCACTTCCGTCTGGCTGCGCTGGGCGGCCTGGCGGGCGGTCTGGCGAATTTCAGGAGACTCCGAGAGCTCTTCTTCTAAGCCCTGGGTGTTGGTCTGTTCCTGGGCTTCGACCAGACTGGACGCAATTTCACGCTGCTCGGCACCACGCCAGCCGTGACGCAGGTCATAGGCAATCAGGCCGTTGGCCAGCGCCTGACGGGCGAAGGGCTGCATGGTGCTGTCGATGGTGGTGTAAATGCGGTAGCCGCCGGTATAGGCCGCATCGCCAAAGCGCTCGATGGCGTACTGGCGCGCCATCTCCGAGACGTAGGCGGCATCCACTTCGGTTTGGGTGAAGTGACGACGGGCGGTGACCGGGGCCTGCACTGAGGCCTGGTACGCTTCGTTATCGATGTAGCCCAGTTCGCGCATCCGGAACAGGATCCAGTTACGGCGAATCAGCGAGCGCTCGGAGTTGGCCAGCGGGTTGAAGGCAGACGGCGCCTTGGGCAGGCCTGCAATCATGGCGGTTTCGGCCAGGCTCAGCTCGGCCAGCGGCTTGTTGTAGTAGGTTTCCGCTGCCGCGGCGATACCGTAGGCGCGGTTGCCAAGGAAGATCTTGTTGACGTAGAGCTCGAAGATCTCCTCTTTGCTGAGCACTTTTTCCATCTGCAGGGCCAGCAGGATCTCGCGTATTTTGCGCGTGAACGTCTGATCCAGCGTCAGCATGTAGTTACGTGCCACCTGCATGGTGATGGTGGAGCCACCGGACTGAATGGCACCACCGCTCTGTACCAACTCGACCGCTGCCCGGGCCAGGCCGCGAGGGTCGACACCGGCATGGTTGAAGAAGCTGGCGTCCTCGGCGGCAATCAGCGCGTTGACCATGTTGTCCGGGATGTCATCGAAGTCGATCGCTATGCGGCGCTCTTCACCAAACTCGCCAATCAGCTTGCCGTCATTGGTATAGATACGGAGCGGTGTGTGTAGCTCGAAATTCTGCAGTTGCCGAACGTCGGGCAAACCCGGAGAGAAGTAGATCGCCGCGCCGATGACCGCCAGTACCGTGGCGCCCATCAGCGCAACGACCAGCGAAAATAGCGACAGCACTAGAGTTCGTAAAAACGTCATGAACAGTGGGCACCCATGAAAAGAGAGTAGGTATGGTGGTGTAACCGCCATAGCGCGCAATGGCTGCCATTATAGGAAGGGGAAGCAGCGGCCACCAGTGTTGATATGGCGTAGAGGCATCGGCGTGTGCCCCAGGCAAAAATCATGTAACCTCGAAACTTGCACGATAGGCAGGCGGAGCCGAACTCAACATGCGCTTACTAACACCCAGTAAAGGGTTGATTGGTGTCGATATTGCCTCGGCGACCGTCAAGCTGCTCGAACTCAAGCAGAGCAATGACAACTTTCAGGTAGAAAGCTACGCCGTGTGCCCTCTGCGTGAAGGCGCAGTGGTCGAGCGGCGTATCCGGGATATCAACGATGTGGCCAACGTGTTGAGTCGGGCAGTGGAGCATGCCAAGCCTTCGACGCGTAAGGCCGCCGTCGCTGTTCCCGCCAGCGCCGCGATTACCAAAACACTTCAATTTCCCGTCTCGCTCAGCGAAGACGAAATAGAAGAGCGGATCATCGCCGAGTCTGACCGCCATATCCCCTTTCCGTTCAGTGAAGTGGCGTTCGATTTTCACTGCCTGGGCCCTGCGCCTTCCGATGAAGAACAGCAGCAGGTCATCCTGGTCGCTTGCCGCCAGCAGGATGTCTCCCAATTGACCGAAACCCTGGAGCGTGCAGGGCTCGAACCCGCTGCCGTCGACGTGGAAACCTTCGCCATGGAGCGCTCGTTGGCCGAGCTGCGCCGTCAGTTGAAGGTGGATAGTGACCCCAGCGCCTGCGTGGGGCTGGTGGATATCGGTGCCAATATGAATGCCTTCCATGTGGTGCGCGGTGGCCATATCGTCTATAGCCGCGACACGGTCTTTGGCGGGAAGCAGTTGACCGATGCCATCCGCGATCACTATTCGCTCAGTATCGAAGAAGCCGGATTTGCCAAGAAACGCGGCGGCTTGCCCGATGACTATCAGGAGAGAGTGCTCAACCCGTTTCTCGATACGGTCGTGCAACAGGTAGGGCGCTCTCTGCAGCTTTACTACACCGCTGGCCGCCAGCACGAAGTGCAGCATATCGTTCTGGCTGGCGGGTCCAGCGTGATTCCCGGGCTGGCAGAACGCATCGCCGACGATAGCGGCATGCCGGTGACCATTGCCAACCCGTTTCAACGCATGCGGATCAACAAACGGCTTAACATCGAAGGCCTCACCAATGATGCGCATACCATGCTGACCGCCGGTGGGCTGGCCATGAGGGCCGGGCGATGAGTATTACCATCAACCTGCTGCCCTGGCGTGAGTCGCGCCGCCAGCGCCGAACACAGCGCTTTTACAAACTGTTGATCATGATGGTGCTGCTGGCGGTGGGTCTGGGGCTGGGCGCGTCACAGCTCTATCAGCAGATGCTGACGGCGCAGCAACAGCGCAACGCTTATATTGCGCAGCAGATCGAGCGCCTGAACAGTGAAATTGCCGATGTGCAACGCTATCAGGCCTCAGTGGCCCGGCTGGGTGAGCAATTGACGCTGTTTCAAACGCTGCAGGGCGAGCGGGCCAGCACGGTCAAGTTGTTCAATGACATCGCCGCCAGCGTGGTCGATGGTGTGGTGTATCAGCGTCTGGCGCGCAGTGGTGACCGTGTCAGTATTTCGGCCATGGCCGGTAACGAGTGGCAGGTATCTGAGCAGCTTCGTCAAATCGCCGACATGCCAGGCTTGGGAGTGCCGCTGTTGTCGGAAGTTGCCAGCGGCCAGGATGGCACCAGCCGGGTTTTTCAGTTCGAGGTGGTGCAAGTGCTGCCTGGTAGCGAGGAGTCAGCGCCATGATCTGGAGCCGACAGCGGTGGCGTGACGAGTGGCAGCGTCTGCAGAGCGTCGATTGGCAAGCGCTGAATATAAAAGAGGCGGGCGAGTGGCCCACCTTGTTGAAAGGCCTGTGCTGCTTGCTGGCATTCGTCATCGTGTTCGGTGGTCTGAGCTGGTGGCTGCTTGGCGAGAAACGCGCCGCGTTGGAGGCGGCGCAGCGCCAGGAAGTGCGCCTGTTGGGGGAGTATCGTGGCAAGGTCGGCGAGGCCGCGTTCTTGCCGGAAGTGCGCGACCAGTTGATGTTGCTGGAAGAGCAGATTGCCTCGATGCGCGCCATGCTGCCCACCAGTGCGGAAATCCCGACGCTGCTGGACGGCATCAGCGATGCCGCGGTGAGCAATAACCTGACCATCGAGACCATTCGCCTACGGCCTACGGTGCGTAATACCCACTATGTAGAGCATCCGTTCGATATTCAGGTCAGGGGCGGGTATCACGAATTGGCGCGCTTTGCGGCAGATATCAGCCAGCAGGCGCGGATCATTACCCAGCAGGATGTCACGCTGGTGCCGGTCGAGCAGGGCAGCGATACGCTACGTATGTCGTTACTGGCGCGTACGTATAGCTATATAGAAGATGCGCAGCAGGGGGGCACGCCATGAGGCGGTGGCCAGGCATGGTAGGGGGACTGTTGCTGCTGGCCGGGTGTGGAGAAGCCAACCTTGGCGAGCTGGACGAACAGCTCAGCGACATCCGGCGCAGCCCAGCGGGGCAGCCGCCGGTAGAAATACCGACGATCCCCGATTACCGAGCCGTCGCTTACCGTTATAGTGATGCGCGAAGCCCTTTTTTAGCGCCCGAGAGCATTCGTACCCAGGCCGCGACGGCTCTGTTGGAAAGTGCGTTGGCCCCCGACCAGCAGCGTTCTCCCGAGCCGCTGGAGCAGTTTCCTCTGTCATCGCTGCGCCTGGTGGGTACGCTGCGTATGGGCGGTCAGCAGGTGGGCATGATCGCTGCTCCGGATGGCAGCGTGATCCGTGTCAGGGTGGGTGACTACCTGGGCACTGACCATGGCCGCATTACGGCCATAGCGCCGCAGGAAGTGCGTCTGGCCGAGCGCGTTTTCGATCAGCAGCAAGGCTGGCAGGAGCGCCCGGCGGCGCTGACGTTGGAGTAAACCGCCCCGCGTCTGCTGCCCAATAGTTTCGCCCTTACAATAGTGTCGACCTTTTTCAGTTACTGGATGACTTTTATGGCCATCGCGCTCCGCCAAATAACGCTTTCCCTGTTTACCATGATGCCTGCGCTGGCCTGGGGTTCCGTGCTCACGGCGCTGGACGTTCGAGAAACCTCGCGTGGCGATGTGGAGCTGCTGCTGCAGTTCAGCGGTGGCGTGGCGGAGCTGAGCGGCTATCGCCTGGATGCGCCGCCGCGTCTGGCGCTGGACTTGGCCGATACGCAAAGCGGCTTGGCACAGCGTCGCATCAATGTCGGCAGTGCAGGCGTCGAACGCATCACGGCGCTGGAAGGCAATGGCCGAACGCGGCTGGTGGTCGACCTGAGCCAGCCGTTGGAGTACACCTCGCGGGTTGATGGGGATCGGTTGAGGATTACGCTCTCGCCTGATGCCTCGCCTCAAGGAGGCCTGGCAACCGCTCAAGGCCCTCAGGTCAGTAACATCGACTTCCGCCGGGGTACGGATGGCTCGGGGCGTTTGTTGGTGACCTTCGACCGTGACGGGGTGGTGACACAGGTGCGAGAAGGCAGCGGTGGCCGCGTGATTGCCGAACTGCGTGACGTGGACATCCCCGATGCCTTGAACCAGATTTACGATGTCACCGATTTTGCTACGCCGGTTACCCGCATCACGCCCCGTTCCGGGCAGCGTGACACGCTGCTGGAGCTGCAAACGGAGGGCCCTTACGCCATGTTGTCCTCGCAGAGTGGCCGCACGCTGACCATCGAGGTCCAGCCGGCCAGCCAAGCGCCTCAACAGCAGCGCGAGCGCGAAGGGCAGTCGTTCACTGGCGAGCGCTTGAGTCTCAACTTCCAGGATATCGAAGTGCGTGCCGTGCTGGCGACGCTGGCCGAGTTTACCGGCCTGAACCTGGTGGCCAGCGACAGCGTGACGGGGCGCGTCACCTTGAACCTGAACGACGTACCCTGGGATCAGGCGTTGGCGCTGATCCTGCAAAGCCAGGGGCTCTCCAGCCGTGAGCAGGGCAATGTCATCGTGGTGGCCCCCGCCAACGAGCTGGCCGACCTGGAGCGGCAGGAGATCGAGGCGCGCAACCAGCAGCAGACCCAGGCCCCGTTGATTACCGAATTCGTCGAAGTCAAGTATGCGCGGGCAGAGAACCTGGCGCAGCTGTTGCGTGGCGGTGACGGATTTGGCTTGCTGACCGACCGCGGCCGTGTCAGCGTAGACCAGCGCACCAATACGCTGCTCATTCAGGATACCGCGGAACAGGTACGCGACATCATGCGTACTTTGGACAGGCTGGATGTGGCCGTGCGCCAGGTGCAGATCGAGGCGCGTATCGTGATAGCCCGAGACACCGCTTCCCGGGAGCTGGGCGTGAACTGGGGCGTCTCCAGCACGCGAGGCTTCATGGAAAGCGATGCTGGGCAGTTCGTGCCGCGTAACATCAACCCAGGAGGGCTCAACCGTGCCCAGGGCGGACTGGCGGTGGACCTGGGCTCTGCCTCCGCGGCCAGTACCGGTTTCAGCTTTGGTTATCTCTCCGGGGATATTCTGCTCGACCTGGAGCTGCGTGCCCTGGAAAGCGAAGGCAAGAGTCAGACCATCTCGCAGCCACGGGTGATTACCGCCAACCAGCGCACGGCCACCATTCGCCAAGGTGAAGAGCGTGCTTTCCAGAGCGTCGATGCACAGGGTAACCCGGATACCGAGTTCAAGGAGGCGGAGCTGTCGCTGGAAGTCACGCCGCAAATTACCCCAGATAACCGTATCATCATGGATCTGGTGATCAAGAACGATAGTTTCCGGGAAAGCGAGTTTGGCGGTGAGCCGCCCATCGACACCAATCAGATCGAAACTCAGGTGTTGGTGGACAACGGTCAGACGGTAGTGCTGGGTGGGATTCTGACCACCGAGCAGCTGAGCCAGATGGCCAAGACCCCGCTGCTGGGTGATTTGCCCTTTATCGGTCGGCTGTTTCGCTATACCGAAGAGAGCAATGAAAAGGTAGAGTTACTGGTCTTTATTACTCCTCGTTTACTTGATGATGGTTTGGCGGTTCGCTAATGCAGGATTTACCCAATATTTTTTTGATCGGCCCCATGGGGGCTGGCAAGAGCACGATAGGCCGCCTGCTGGCGGCGGAGCTGTCGCGCACCTTTCATGATAGCGACCATGCCATCCAGGATCGTTGCGGTGCCGATATCCCGTGGATTTTCGACGTGGAAGGGGAGCCCGGTTTTCGTCAGCGCGAAATCCAGATGATCGACGAGCTGACACGGCTTTCTGGCGTGGTGGTGGCCACCGGAGGTGGGGCGGTGCTGCGTGAAGAGAATCGCCGTGCACTGCGTGAACGCGGTACCGTGGTATACCTGATGACCACCGTGGAGCAACAGCTCAAGCGCACGGCCAAGGACCGTAATCGTCCGCTACTCCAGTGTGCCGACCGGGAGCAGGTGCTCAACGACATGTTCGCCACCCGTGACCCCCTCTATCGCGCCACGTCCGATATTACCGTACGTACGGATCGACGCAGTCCGCGCGCCGTGGTCAATGAAATTCTGCGCCGGGTCCACCGGCTGGTCGACCCGCTGGAAGCAGCCGGCACAACGCAAACAAAGGTATCGTCATGACACAGCCTTCAGGCATAGAACGCACCCTGAACGTGGATCTGGGTGAGCGAAGCTACCCCATTCATATCGGCGTGGGGCTGTTGAATCGCGCTGAGAGTTTCGTGCCTTACCTGGCGGGCGGGCAGGTGATGGTGGTCACCAACGAGACCATTGCGCCGCACTATCTCGACGCGCTGTGCCAAAGCTTGCCTGACCACCTTGATGTACGCACGCTGGTGCTGCCCGACGGTGAGCAGTACAAGAGTATCGAACAGGTCAGCCGCATCTGGGATGCCTTGCTGAAAGCTGGGTTCAATCGCCGCTGTACGCTCATTGCGTTGGGTGGTGGCGTGATTGGCGACATGGTGGGCTATGCGGCGGCCTCCTATCAGCGTGGCGTCGCGTTCATTCAAGTGCCGACGACCCTGCTCTCGCAGGTGGACTCCTCGGTGGGCGGGAAGACCGGGGTGAACCATCCGCTGGGCAAGAACATGATTGGCGCTTTCTGGCAGCCCAAAGCCGTCATCGTCGATATCGATACCCTGGCCACGCTGCCGCCCCGGGAGCTATCGGCGGGCCTGGCCGAAGTCGTGAAGTATGGCTTCATTCGTGACGAAGATTTTTTGGGCTGGCTGGAAGCGCGCATGGATGCCCTGCGCCAAGTGGAGCCAGGTATCGTGGCCGAGGCGATTGCCAGAAGCTGCCAGATCAAGGCCGACATCGTGGCCGAAGACGAAACCGAGCAGGGGGTTCGCGCACTATTGAACCTGGGGCACACCTTTGGCCATGCCATCGAAGCGCATCAGGGGTATGGCAACTGGCTGCACGGTGAGGCAGTAGGGGCGGGCATGGCCATGGCGGCCACGCTGTCTTGTCAGCTGGGCTGGATCACGGAGGATGCGCTGGCGCGCACTCGCTCGGTGATCGAAAGTGCCGGGCTACCGCTGGCCGCGCCGCGCGATATGAGTGCAGACGACTTTCTGGTGCGCATGCGCCTGGACAAGAAAAACGTCGATGCGCGCCTGCGCCTGGTGCTGCTCAAGGCGCTGGGGCATGCCTGCGTCAGCGATGCCACGCCCCCGGAACTGCTAACCGAGCTGCTGACCGGCTACCCTCGCGCCTAGCGAAGTAGCGTCGGATGCTGACCATGCGTCAGTCATGATATTGGCAAAGCCCGCCCACGCCACGGCGGGCTTTTTATTGGCTGTTAGTATCCAATTAGCATGGCTTATGCGCTATCGGCATGGGTTTTTTGCTTTAATTTAGACCAAAGTCTAATGCTTTTTGGGTAGCGTTTAAAAATCGTTCAATGGCTGTGCAAGTGCTTGAAGTGTATGTATTTTTTTGTGGTTAGGGCATGCAACTGCAGGATTTGGCAAGGTTTTTTTGCGGTTGGCGAGTTCTGGGTGATTGCGCTACGCGACTGCAAATCGCTATGCTGAGCAACCATTTTCTTGCAGCAGCGGATGCGGGAAAGCCCTTATTGTAGGCGGGTAATAAGAGCTATAAAAAAGAAAAACCCGGAATAATACCATAAAAACGCTGCTGGTAAAATACGCTGACTAGAGGCACGCCCAATGAATAGAGGTCTTCACCAGCCTGGCGAGTTTCGCGATAACTGTGGTTTTGGCCTGATTGCCCATATGGAAGGGCAGGCCAGTCACGACTTGCTGAAAACGGCCATTGAATCACTTACCTGCATGACGCATCGCGGTGGTATCGCGGCAGACGGTAAAACCGGCGACGGCTGTGGTCTGCTGCTCAAGATGCCAGCGCAGTTCATGCGCGCGGCAGCTCAAGAGGCGCTCGGTGTGGCGCTGGGCGAGCGCTTTGCCGTGGGCGTGGTATTCCTGCCTGACGACGATGCGCGTGCCAGCAAGGCCAGGGAAACCCTGGTCGGCGAGCTGAGCGCCCGCGGCCTGGACGTGCTGGGCTGGCGAGTGGTGCCCACCGACTCAAGCGTCTGTGGCCCCATGGCACTGGACTGCCTGCCGCGTATCGAGCAGCTGTTCGTGGCGCCCGGCAGCAGCGACAACTTCGATGTCGACCTGTTCATGGCGCGCCGCTATGCCGAGCAGGCCCTGCGCAGTGATGAAGACTTCTACGTGGCGTCGCTTTCCAGCGAAGTGGTCTCCTATAAAGGCTTGGTAATGCCGGAAGACCTACCAGCCTTTTACAAGGACTTGAACGACCCGCGCCTGGAAACCGCCATTTGTGTTTTCCACCAGCGCTTCTCGACCAACACGGCGCCGCGCTGGCCCCTGGCGCAGCCGTTCCGCCTGCTGGCACATAACGGTGAAATCAACACCATCGAAGCCAACCGCGGCTGGGCGAACTCGCGCAAGGCGAACTTCGTCAACGAGCGTCTGCCCGATATCGCCAAGCTGGATGAAATCGTCAACACCACCGGCTCCGACTCCTCCAGCATGGACAACATGCTGGAAGTACTGCTGACCGGGGGGATGGAGCTGCACCGAGCCGTGCGCATGATGGTGCCACCTGCCTGGCAGAACGTGGAGACCATGGATGCCGAGCTGCGGGCGTTCTACGAATACAACTCCATGCACATGGAGCCCTGGGATGGCCCCGCTGGCGTGGTCATGACCGACGGCCGTCAGGCCGTGTGTATGCTCGACCGTAACGGGCTGCGCCCGGCGCGCTGGGTGATCACCAGGAATGGCTACATCACGCTGGCGTCGGAAATCGGCACTTACGGCTATCAGCCGGAAGACGTGGTGGCAAAAGGTAGAGTCGGCCCTGGTCAGATGCTGGCCGTGGATACCCACACCGGCGAAGTGCTGCACACCCAGGACATCGATGACCGCCTGAAATCTGCCTACCCCTACAAGCGTTGGCTGAAGCAGGAGGCCAGCTACCTGGAGTCGGCATTGACCGAGCTGGCGCGGTTCCAGACCATGGATACCGACGCCCTGAATGTGCAGCAGAAGATGTTCCAGGTGACCTTCGAAGAGCGCGACCAGGTGCTGCGCCCGCTGGCAGAAAGCGGCCAGGAAGCCGTCGGGTCCATGGGCGACGATACACCCATGGCGGTCCTGTCGAGCCGTCCGCGCCTGCTGACCGACTTCTTCCGCCAGAAGTTTGCTCAGGTCACCAACCCGCCCATCGACCCGCTGCGCGAAGCAATCGTCATGTCGCTGGAAACCTGCTGCGGTGCCGAGCTGAACGTCTTCAAGGCCACGCCGGAGCACGCGCACCGCTTGATCCTGACCACGCCGGTGCTGTCGCCACGCAAGTTCACTGCGCTGGTGAGTCAGGACGACCCGGCATTTGCCAGCCATCTGCTGCCGCTGGGCTACGACCCGGAAAGCACCAGCCTCCAGCAAGCCATTGTGGCGCTGTGCCAGGAAGCCGAAGCGCAGGTCAAGGCGGGCAAGGTAATTCTGGTACTGAGCGATGCCGAACTGCCCAAGGGCCAACTGCCCATCCAGGCAGCCTTGGCCGTGGGTGCCGTGCACTCGCACCTGGGGCGTCTGGCGCTGCGCCCGAATGCCAACATCGTGGTCGAAACCGGCTATGCCCGCGACGCCCACCAGATGGCCGTACTGTTCGGCGTGGGCGCCACGGCGGTCTACCCATGGCTGGCCTATCAGGTGATGGCCGACATGCACCGCACTGGCGAACTCACCGGTAACCCGGCAGATGCCCGCGAGAACTACCGCAAGGGCCTGCAGAAGGGGCTGTTCAAGATTCTTTCGAAGATGGGTATCTCGACGCTGGCGTCCTACCGTGGCTCCATGCTGTTCGAAGCCGTGGGCCTGGCCGATGAAGTGATGGATACCTGTTTCGTCGGCATGGCGTCGCGCATTCAGGGCACCGGCTTTGCCGAGCTGCAGCTGCAGCAGGAGCTGCTGGCCAAGGATGCCTGGATTCCGCGCAAGGGCATTTCCCAGGGCGGTATGCTCAAGTACGTGCATGGCCACGAGTATCACGCCTATAACCCGGATGTGGTCAAGGCGCTGCAGGCGGCGGTGCAAGAGGGCAGCTACACCAAGTGGAAGAAGTTCGCGCAGCTGGTGAACGAGCGCCCCGTGGCCACCATTCGTGACCTGCTGAAGCTCAAGCCTGCGGCCACGCCGATTCCGCTGGAAGAGGTCGAGCCCATCGAAGCGCTGATTCCACGCTTCGACAGCGCAGGCATGTCGCTGGGCGCACTCTCCCCTGAGGCCCATGAGGCGCTGGCCCAGGCCATGAACGAGGCCGGTGGTCGCTCCAACTCCGGTGAGGGCGGTGAAGATCCTGCCCGTTACGGCACCATCCGCAGCTCCAGGATCAAGCAGATCGCCTCTGGCCGTTTCGGCGTGACGCCTGCCTACCTGGTCAATGCAGACGTACTGCAGATCAAGGTTGCCCAAGGGGCCAAGCCCGGCGAAGGCGGCCAGCTACCTGGCGGCAAGGTCAATCAACTGATTGCCCGCCTGCGTTACTCGGTGCCCGGCGTGACGCTCATTTCGCCGCCGCCGCACCACGACATCTACTCCATCGAAGACCTGGCGCAGCTGATCTTCGACCTGAAGCAGGTCAACCCTGATGCCCAGGTGTCGGTGAAGCTGGTCTCCGAGCCCGGCATCGGTACCATTGCCACCGGCGTGGCCAAGGCCTACGCGGACCTGATCACCGTCTCGGGCTACGATGGCGGCACGGCAGCGAGCCCGCTCACCTCCATCAAGCACGCCGGTTCCCCCTGGGAGCTGGGTCTGCCGGAAGTGCATCAGGCGCTGCGCATCAATGGCCTGCGCGACAAGATTCGTCTCCAGACCGACGGCGGTCTGAAAACCGGACTGGACGTGGTCAAGGCGGCCATTCTCGGGGCCGAAAGCTTCGGTTTTGGCACCGCGCCCATGGTGGCGCTGGGCTGCAAGTTCCTGCGCATTTGCCATCTCAACAACTGTGCCACCGGTGTCGCTACTCAGGACGACTTCCTGCGCGGCGAGCATTTCCGCGGCACCGTGGACATGGTGAAGAACTACTTCCGCTTCATTGCCGAGGAAGTGCGCGAGCTGATGGCCATGCTGGGCGTGAGCAAGCTCACCGACCTGATTGGCCGTACCGACCTGCTGGAAGTGCTGGAAGGCAACACCGCGTCGCAGCGCAAGCTGGACCTGACGCCGCTGCTGGCCAACGATTTCGTGCCCGTCGACGCGCCGCAGTTCTGCGTGGTCAGCCGCAATGTGCCCCACGACCCCGGTGCCAAGAACCAGGAAGTGCTGGCGGCGCTGAAAGAGGCTATCGACACCCGGTCCGGCGGCACCTTCGACTTCACCATCACCAACTGCGACCGCAGCGTGGGCGCGCTCACCTCGGGGGCGATTGCCAAGCGCTACGGCGAGGATGGCCTGGAAGCGGCGCCGGTCACCGCGCGCTTCAAAGGGGTGGCGGGCCAGAGCTTTGGTGTCTGGAACGCGCGTGGTTTGAATCTCTACCTGGAAGGCGACGCCAACGACTACGTGGGCAAGGGGATGAACGGTGGCAGCATCGTGATCGTGCCGCCCAAGGTCAGCCAGTTCGAAAGCCACAAGACTGCCATCCTCGGCAACACCTGCCTCTATGGTGCCACCGGCGGCACGCTGTTTGCGGCGGGTACGGCAGGCGAGCGCTTTGGCGTGCGTAACTCTGGTGCTACGGCGGTGATCGAAGGCGCCGGGGACCACTGCTGCGAATACATGACCGGCGGCCTGGTCTGTGTGCTGGGTGAGACGGGTGTCAACTTTGGGGCAGGCATGACCGGTGGTTTTGCCTACGTACTGGATGAAGATCGTACCTTCGTGGACAAGTACAACCACGAGCTGGTCGAAATCCACCGGGTGAATACCGAAGCGATGGAAGCCTATCGTCGTCACCTGCGCGAAATGATCGAAGCCTACGTGGCGGCGACCGGCTCTGCGCGTGGTGCGGCGATTCTGGAAGACTTCAGCGACTACGCACGCCACTTCTGGCTGGTGAAGCCCAAGGCCGCCAGCCTGGGGAGTCTGCTGGACCAATCCCGGCGTCAGCCGCAATAACCGTCCGCGCCTACGCTTCGAGGAGAGAGATCATGGCCAACCGTTTGAATAACGATTTTCAGTTTGTCGACGTGGGTCGTAAAGACCCCGAGAAAAAACCGGCGCATACCCGCGCCAAAGAGTTCGCGGAAATCTACGAGCCCTTCAAGCCCACCGATGCGGCCAGTCAGGCGCATCGCTGCTTGCACTGTGGCAACCCGTACTGCGAATGGAAGTGCCCGGTACATAACTATATTCCCAACTGGCTGCAGCTGGTGGTGGAAGGCAACATCATCGAAGCCGCCGAGCTGTCCCACAAGACCAACTCGCTGCCGGAAGTGTGTGGCCGCGTGTGCCCGCAGGATCGTTTGTGCGAGGGCGACTGCACCTTGAACGATGGCTTTGGTGCCGTCACCATTGGCTCTGTAGAGAAGTACATTACCGATACCGCCTTTGCCATGGGCTGGCGCCCGGACATGTCCAAGGTGGTCTGGACCGACAAGAAGGTCGCCATTGTAGGGGCGGGGCCTGCGGGCCTCGGCTGTGCCGACATTCTGGCGCGTAACGGCGTCAAGCCCGTGGTGTTCGACAAGTACCCGGAAATTGGTGGCCTGCTGACCTTCGGTATCCCGGAGTTCAAGCTGGAAAAGAACGTCATGGAGCGCCGCCGCGCGGTCTTCGAAGAGATGGGCGTCGAGTTCCGCCTGAATACCGAAATCGGCACTGACATCGAGTTCGAGACGCTGCTGCAGGAGTACGATGCCGTGTTCCTGGGCATGGGCACCTACAAGTACATGCAGGGTGGCTTCCCCGGCGAAGACCTGCCCGGTGTCTACAAGGCGCTGGACTTCCTGATTGCCAACGTCAACCGCCGCCTGGGCTTCGAAAAAGACCCCAGCGACTTCATCTCCATGGAAGGCAAGCGGGTCGTGGTGCTGGGTGGTGGCGATACCGCCATGGACTGTAACCGCACCTCGATTCGTCAGCGTGCTGCCAGTGTGACCTGTGCCTATCGCCGCGACGAAGAGAACATGCCGGGTTCGCGCCGTGAAGTGGCCAACGCCCGGGAAGAGGGCGTCGAGTTTCTGTTCAACCGCCAGCCGGTAGCGGTGGTCGGGGACGACAAGGTTGAGGGTGTGAAGGTCGTGCGGACGCGCCTGGGCGAGCCGGATGAAAACGGACGCCGTCGCCCGGAAGTGGTGCCCGGCTCCGAAGAGATCATTGCCGCTGATGCGGTGGTGGTGGCCTTTGGCTTCCAGGCAAGCCCGGCCCCATGGTTCAAAAGCGCCAATATCGAGGTCAACGACTGGGATCTGGTCAAGGCACCCGAGCATGGCCAGTATGCGTTCCAGACCAGCAACGAGAAAATCTTTGCCGGTGGCGATATGGTGCGCGGTTCGGACCTCGTGGTGACGGCCATTTATGAAGGCCGCCAGGCCGCCGAAGGCATTCTGGACTACCTGGGCGTTTAAGCGTGTAACGAGGTGGCAAAGGGGTGCCTGAGGCACCCCTTTGCCCGATAAATCGGCCTCCCACTGCTTATCGAACATCGCGAAAAACCTCGTACTTCTAGTGCGAGGATGGATAGCGAGGGGCGCGAGAGCGCCCCTAGTTCGGCCTCGATTGTTGCTCAATATACTGCTTGACCATGCTCAGGGGGGGCGCCTCCGACACTTCCCGCAAAGTAGCTTGGACTCCACAGCGAGTTCTTCCGGTAGGCGGGCTGCACCAGTTC